>NZ_QPFS01000059.1:0-28131 GCF_010906995.1 Rhodopseudomonas sp. WA056
GAGCCGCCGTCGAGGCTGTCGTCACCGGCACCACCGAACAACTTGTCGTTGCCGGCGCCGCCGGCGATGACGTCGTTACCGCCGCCGCCGTTGATCACATCGGCGCCGTTGCCACCGGTGACACGATCCGCCCCCTCGCCGAGGACGAAGCTCTCGATGCCGGTGAAGTGGTCGGTACCGATGCCTGCACCGGTCGCGGTACCGGTCGTGAAGCTGATGGTCACGCCCCCGGTGGCGTCGGACAGGTCGAGCGTATCGAAGCCGGCGCCGCCGTCGATGGTGTCGTCGCCGGAGCCACCGCGCAGCACGTCGTCGCCGCCGCCGCCGATCAGGGTGTCGTTGCCGGCATTGCCGACGAGGGTGTTGGCGTTGCCGTCGCCGATCAGGGTGTCGTTGCCCGAACCGCCGAGCACGGTTTCGATGTTGCGCAAGCTATCGTAGCCGATCTCGTCGCCGGAGGCCCATCCCGACGACAGGTCGGCCACGAAGCCGGCGCTGTCGGCCGTGTAGTCCGCCACGTCGTGACCGTCACCGCCGTCGAGTTCGTCATCGCCAGCGCCGCCGACGAGAATATCGCTACCCGCACCGCCGATCTGCTCGTCGTCGCCGTCTCCGCCGACGAGGATATCGTCCCCGTCGCCGCCATCGATCCGGTCGTCACCGGCGCCGCCGTCGATCGTGTCGTTGCCGGCGACGCCGAAGACTTCGTCGTCGCCCTCGCCCGCCGCGATGACATCGTCACGCGACGTCCCATTCAGGACATCATCGCCCGGCGTCCCGACCGGGGGCTCGGGCTGCGGCGCGACTATCACAGTCACGTTTGCCGTTGCAGTACCTCCGCGCCCGTCGGACACCGTGTAGCTGAAGGTCGCATCACCCGAGAACCCTTCGGCCGGAGCGAAGACGACATTGCCGACGTCGTCGAGCGAAACCGTGCCGCCGGTGCCATTGGCCACCGACAGGATCGCCAACGGATCGCTGTCTGCGTCATTGTCATTGGCGAGCAGAGTCGATGCTCCGATCGTCAGCACGGTGCCGTATTCCGTCCCTAGACCGACGTCGTCGGACGCCACCGGTACGGTATTGGGCGGGCTGATGGTCAGGCTCTGGGTTGCCGTATCCTTGCCGCCACGCCCATCATCGACCACGAAGGTGAAGCTGTCCGCGCCGACATAGCCAGTCGTTGGTGTGTATCGGTAAGTGCCATCGCTGTAGACCAGCACCGAACCGTGCGACGGCCCCTGCCCGAGACTGAACACAGGTGCGGCCCCTCCATCGGCGTCGGACGCGGTGAGCTGACCGATGATCAAGCTATTCACCAGGCCAGCGATGTGCCCGTCGGTCGCGTCAGGAGAACTATTGGCCGGCAGGCTGTCGCCGGCGTTGGCGATCTTGACGAAGTGGACGTCGTCCAGCGCGACGCCGGCGCCCCAAGAGTCCGCCACGCCGGTGTCGACGAACTCCAGCCGGTTCGAACCATTCCCGGAGCCCCCGATCACGTCGAAGCTCAGCGTCGCCCAATGAGCGGAGGTCTGCGGCGGCAGGCCGCTGAAGACGACCTGACCGTTCCATAGCACGGTGACGCCGTCGTCGTAGCGGACATTGTCCGAGTCCGAGAGCGAGAAGCTCACCCGGTAGATTGCACCGGTCTCAACGCCGGTGATCGTTTGGCCGAGCTTGTTCCGCTGTGCCAGATTGGAGCTGTCGAGGTCGATCCAGAACTTCCCGTCCTTGGCCTGGATCCCGCCGTAATTGTCGAGATGCTGCTCGATCCGGTTGACGTTGGTCCAGCCGACGATCTGCTTGTCGTTGTTGCGGTAGCCCCAATCGGAGCCGCCATTGTAGTTGCCGGACTCGCTGATGTCCTCGAAGCTGCCGTTGACGATCAGGTCGGTGCCGATCGCAACCTCGGACGAGGACGATTTGATGGTCAGATCCAGCGTCGCGGTATCCTTTCCGCCACGCCCGTCATCCACCAGGAACGTGAAGCTGTCCGTGCCGGAGAAGCCGGTGGTCGGCGTGTAGCGATAGCTGCCATCGGTATAGACGAACACCGTGCCGTGGGACGGACCCGTGTCGAGACTGTAGATCAGCGAGCCGCCAGCGTCCTGATCCGATGCCGTGAGCCGACCCGTGATGACGGCGCCCTTGAGCCCCTCGGCATGATCGTCCGTGGCAATCGGAGCGTGGTTTGCTGGCAGGGCATCACCGGCGTTGACGACCTTGACGAAGTGCACGTCGTCCAATGCCGCGCCGGCGCCCCAGGAGTCGGATACGCCGGTGTCGATGAATTCAAGCCTGTTGGTGCCGTTGCCGGAGCCGCCGACCACATCGAAGCTCAAGGTCGTCCAGGCGGTGCCGGTCTGGGGCGGCTTGCCGTCGAAGATCACCTCGCCGTTCCACAGCACCTTCACACCGTCGTCGTGGTTCACCGTATCGGAGTCGGACAGCGAAAAGCTCACCCTATAGGTCGCGCCGGCCTCGACATGCGCGATCGACTGACCGATCCGGTCGACGGTCGTTCCCGTCTGCGAATGGTCCATATCGATCCAGATCCGACCGTCCTTGGCGACAATGCCGCCGTAGTTGTCCCAGTGCTGCTCGATGCGCTTGTTGTTGGCATTGGTCCAGCCGACGATCTGTCCGTCCGGGTTGCGGTAGCCCCAGTCACCGGTGCCGTTGTTGCCGGAGGATTCGCTCAGATCCTCGAAGCTACCGTTGACGATCAGGTCGGCGCCGACCGGAATGCCAGCCACCACCGTCAGGTTGACCGCCTGCTCGACGAAGCCGCCATGTCCGTCATTGGCAAGGAAGGTGAAGCGATCCTCACCGACAAATCCGTCGGCCGCAGTGTAGCGATAATTGCCGCCCACGTCGAAAGCGAGAGCGCCATGCGCCGGGCCGTCGCCGACGGTGTAGGTCAGCGCGTCACCGTTGGCGTCCACCGCCGCAACCTTGCCGTTGAGGGGCAAAATCTGGCTGACGACATGATGCGTCTCGTCGGCCACCGGCGCGACATTGCCGGGTGCCGGCAGCACCGGGTCGGACAGCTTGACGAGATGAACGTCGTCGAGTTCTGCGCCGAAGCTGCCGCTGGCGCCTTCGAAGATCAGCTCGTTGGATCCGTCGCCGGCGCCACCCGTGACGATGAAGTGCAGCTTGCTGCCGGCAGCCGAGGGAATCCCCTGATAGAGTACCTGGCCGCCCCATTTGACGCTGACACCGTCTTCTCCCGTCGGCAGATCAGCGAGCGAGAAGCTGAGGCGATAGACCGCGCCCGTCTCGGCGTTTTCGATGTGCCGGGTCAGGACTCCGCCGCCGAAGTCGCCCTCCGCGATCAGGTCGGTGCCGACCGCAATGGTCGATGGCGTCGCAAAGGCCGGCGCGGAAGCCAGCACCGCCTCGAGGCGCGGCAGCAGCGCCGCAATCTCGGCATCCGTCCCGGCGACGGCCATCGCCGCGAGCTGGGCGCCGGTGAACGTCACGCCATCGGAGGTCGTTATCGACCCAGGCTGGTGGGCCGGATCGACTCCGTCACGGAGGATCAGCGCATCATTGCCGGCGCGCACGATCAGATGATTGTCCATGCGGATCACATCGACGCTCGCCGACGTCACGCCATCGAGGCGGATCGTGCTTGCGCTGTCCAGCGACACCAGGTCGATCCCGTCGCCGGCGTGGAAGATCACCTCGTCACCGGTCGCGACGATGACGTCGTTGCCGACGCCGCCGGTCAGCACATCGGTGCCTTCGCCGCCATCCAGGAAATCGTCGCCGCTCCCGCCGATCAGTTGATCGGAGCCACCAGCACCGAACAGCAGATCGTTGCCAGCGTCACCGTAGATCACGTCGTTACCGGCCCCTGCACGCACGACGTCGTCGCCGTGCATCGCGTAGACCTTGTCGGCACCGGTGGTGCCGTTCACCACATCCCACTGCTCGGTGCCATAGACGACGTTGGTGTTGTTGACGAGCGCCTCGAGCGCAGGACGCGCCAGTTGGGTATTGTCGTTGATGATGCCGTCGACGCCGAGATTGAGCGCGTTCCGGACGTCCGCAACGGTTCCGTCGACGGTCCAGCCGTTGACCTTCAAGCCGGCCGCGTGGGCTGCTGCGACCAGCTCCGACGTCAGCGACGCCATCGTCGGCGCGACACCATCCGCATAGGTCGCGTAGCGCGCGATGCTTTCGGCGGTGAGAGCGCTGCCTGTCAGTTGCACCAGCGGGAGTTCGACGCCGTACTTGGTAAACAGCGTGTTGCGAACGAACGGCAGCTCCGATCCGAAGGTTTGAAACACGATCCGCTCCGGGTCGGCGAAGTCGTGAGCCACCAGAACCTTGATGATCGCCTCGGCGGTCGCATTGTCGGCGGCCTTGTTCTCGATCAGGATGCCGAGCTTGCGACCGGTTTCGGTCTCCATCGTCTTGGTCAGATCGATCAGTTCGTCGAGCGTCACGATCGACGGCACCTGCGCCTTGACTTCCGCATAGGTCATGTTGGCGATGCCGCCCGACAGATCGTCATGATAGCTGACCACCACGCCGTCCTTGGTCAGACGGAAGTCGGTCTCGACATAGTCGGCGCCGTAGTTGAATCCCCAACGATAAGCGTCGATCGAATTGTCGGTGTACGGGTTGGTGCCGCGGTGCGCGTAGAGAGTGACATCGACAGACATGGCTTCGTCTCCAGGGGGTAAGCAGGGGATCGTTGAGGCAAGAAGGGACCATCCCCGCCGCAGAGCTGTGCGGCGGGTTGCGAACGTGAAGGGATGTTGGTCAGCCGCGCTCCATAGGAGCGCGGTCGTTTCGTCGGGACGCGGGCGTTCAGTCCGTCAACGAACTCCTGACGAACTGAACGCCGGATTGATCCAGGATGCGCCGGATTTCGGGGGGCGGATCCGCTTCGCAGAAGACGGCGTTGACCTGGTCGATGCGGCCGCCGTGAACGTGGGCGGGACGCATGAACTTCGAAGAATCCAGCACGAGATAGGAACGTCGGCAGTTGCGCAGCATCGCCTCGCGCAGACGAACTTCCTCCTCCGAAAAATCGAGCAGTGAGCCGTCCGCGTCGATGCCGCCGACGCCGAGGATCGCGATATCGACCTTGTAGGCGGCAAAGAAGCTGTCGACCGAGGGGCCGCAAACATCGAGGTCGCCGCCACGCACCGTGCCGCCGGCGATCGCCAGCGTGAAATCCGAGTTCTGCCCGATCATCAGCGCGAGCGGCAGATTGTTGGTGACGATCTTCAGACGGCGATGCGAAAGCAGCGCCTCGGCCACGAACTGCGACGTAGTGCCGATCCCGAGCGACAGGGAATCGCCGTCGTTCACATAGCGGGCCACCGCGGCAGCAATGCTCTGCTTGGCTTCGCGGTTCAGCACGCGGCGATCCTTGAATGTCAGGTTTCCACTTCTCGCCACGCTTTCGATGCCGCCGTGCCGCCGACGCGCCAGACCCTGATCGCACAGCGCGACGAGATCGCGGCGGATCGTCTGGGTGGCGACGGAGAAGCGCGCCGCCAACTCGTCGACGGAGATGAAATCCCGGCTGCGCAACATCTCGGCGATCGCCGACTGGCGCGAAGATCCGGTCACTGCGTTCAAGGGAGCATCTTGTTCGTTCATATGAACTTGGTACACGCGGTCTGTGACGTCGGTGAGACGGTTAATCCGTCTTTACGATTTCCCCTCTGTTCGAGGCCCCTCCGCCAATGCGCGGGGTGCCGAACCTGAGAAATTTCAGTGAATTGTGGCACATGAGGAGTCGCAAGCACCACCGGGCGCATGCGACCGAACCTGTTCGCGGCGGAGAGCGAACGCATGAGCAAGCCCGCCCGACAATCTCGGCAGATCAGGTTCGATCATTCATTTGAGCGTCAGATGAGCATCAAGGCTTTGGAGCCCGAAGCGCGATCTCGACCTCACCTGGCAGGATGGCCAACCTGCGGTGGCTTCCGGGTCGCAACAGAAACGCTGCCTTCTCGCGCCAGGGCCACGGAAAGCTGCTGCGTTCCGTGGCCCTGTAATCGTTCGCGGCAGATCAGACGAAGCGGAAGTCGTCTGCGGCGAGCGAGCCGATCTGCGTATTGGTCAGCGTCAGGCTGTTGTCGGCATCGAGCGTCACGACGACATCGTTGCCGACCTGCGTGGTGTGCGACATCACGTCGGTGAAGTTCGCAAACATGCTGCTGGAGAACTGCAACACGTCGGCCGAGCTGCCCTTGGTGGCGAAGTCGGTGACGATGTCCTTGCCGAAGCCGGCCGCGAACACGAATACATCCGCCCCCGAGCCGCCGGTCAGGATGTCGTTGCCGGCGCCGCCGGTGATGATGTCGGCGCCGGAGCCACCCTTGATGATGTCGTTGCCGGCACCACCGTTCAGGATATCGTTCTCCGAACCGCCATCGATGTCGTCGTTGCCATCGCCGCCGGAGATGATATCGACGCCCGAACCGCCCTTCAGCGTGTCGTTGCCGATGCCGCCGTCGACGACATCGTCGCCCGAGCCGCCGTCGAGGCTGTCGTCACCGGCACCACCGAACAGCTTGTCGTTGCCGGCGCCGCCGGCGATGACGTCGTTGCCGCCACCGCCGTTGATCACATCGGCGCCGTTGCCACCGGTGACACGATCCGCCCCCTCGCCGAGGACGAAGCTCTCGATGCCGGTGAAGTGGTCGGTACCGATGCCTGCACCGGTCGCGGTACCGGCCGTGAAGCTGATGGTCACGGCCCCGGTGGCGTCGGACAGGTCGAGCGTATCGAAGCCGGCGCCACCATCGATGGTGTCGTCGCCGGTGCCACCGCGCAGCACGTCGTCGCCGCCGCCGCCGATTAGGGTGTCGTTGCCGGCACCGCCGAACAGCAGATCGTCCCCGAGGCCGCCGTGCAACACATTGGCCCCGTCCGTGCCGATCAGAGTATCGCCAAACGCCGTGCCAATGGCATTCTCGACGCTGAACAGATGGTCCGCACCCGGCAGGTAGTCGGGATAGTAAGCCCGTCCGGCGCCGAGATCGACCGTAAGCCTGAAGTCGATCAGGCTGTAGTCGATGGTGTCGTCACCGGCGCCGCCATTGTAGCGGTCGAGACCATAGCCGCCGATGAACGTATCGTTACCGGCGCCGCCGAACACCAGATCGTTGCCCGTGCCGCCGGCGATCGTATCATTGCCGTCGGTCCCGGTGTGCAGGGCCCAGGTGCCGTCGCCAAAGCCGAGCTGTTCGACGTTGCTCAGCTTGTCGGTGCCGTCTGTCCCGGCCTGATCGGCGATGGTGATCGAGCCATCGGTGTTCAGCACCATCGCGTATCCGGCAAGCGCACCGGTGAAGGTCGCGGTGTCCGCGCCGGCGCCGCCATCGATGGTGTCGTCACCGGCACCGCCCCTGATCAGATCGTCGCCGTCGTTGCCAAACAGGGTGTCATTGTCGGCCCCGCCATCGATCTGATCGTTGCCGGCGCCGGCGTAGATGTAATCATCACCATCACCGCCGAAAAGCACGTCGTCGCCGCCATAGGTGTAGTCCATGGCGATGGTATCGCTGCCGGCCCCACCATCGATCACGAAGCCCCCCGCGGCGGTCGAGAGCGCGACGTCGTCACCGGTACCGAGCAGGATCGTGCCGGTCACCGTAGCGCCGACATAGAGGTTGACCTGGTCATTGCCGGCCCCCATGTCGATCGCCGAACCGCCACTCGCGACGATCGATCCCGAGTTGTTCAGAGTGTCGCGGCCGCCGCCCATCGAGATGCCACCGACGATCCGGCCCGACGCGTTGTTGCCGACGAAGTCCTCGTAGTCGCCGACGAGGTTGATCGCCTCGTTGCCGCGCAGGTCGAACCGGGCAGCGTCCGCTGCCGAGACCCCTTCAGGCCCTCGGCCGTCGCCCTTGATCAGACCGTCGTTGACGATGATCGTCGCCCCCAGAGCATTGCTGTTGCTGGAGTTGTCGACCTGGATCGCCCGACCGTAGCCGTAGATCTCGCCAGCCGCATTGTTGACGATGTCGCCGCCGCCGATTGCGATCGCCTCGGAGACGTTCGGTTCGCCGTCGTGATAGCCTTCGGCGCCGAGACCCGAGATCTTGCCGTAGTTCAGCACCTGCACCAGACCATCGACGTCGATAGCGTCGCCGTCGCTGTCGGACAGCTCTGCTGATCGGCCTTCCATCACCCCGTAGTTGGTGATGAACGCCTTCTGGGCGAGCGACCCGTCGGTATCGAGATTCACCGCCGAGCCGTTGCGGCCGATCATGGTGCCGTGGTTGACCACTGTGACGGCATTGTCGCCGGTCACGACATGGCGCGCGCCTTCCAGCAAACCGCCGGCATAGTTGGTGACCTTGCCGCCGGTGTCGCTCTGGAAGTCGATCAGGTCACCGCCGCCGACGAAGCTCGCGTCGGTCGTGATCGTGCCCCAGTTGTTGACGACGCCGTCAGTGCCGGGGCGGATCACGTCGGTGTTGGTGCTGTGCTGGCGGATGACGCCGCCGGCCAGGTTGTTGATCACCGCCGAGGCGCCGTTGTTGTCGAAGCTTCGGAAGTCCAGCACGCGGCCGGCGGCTTCGATGAGGCCAGCGTTGTTGATGGTGATGGTCGCGTCGGCATGCCCGGCCTGCTGCGGGGTCACCGTGCCGCGGACCGCGCCGCCCGCGGCGTTGTTGAGCGTCAGCGAGCCGGTCGCCCCCGCGGCGATGGTGAGCGCCCGGGTCGAACCGTCGATCTCGCCGGCATTGTCGACGATCGCATCGCCGCCGCCCTGCCAGACGAGGGCGTTTCCGGATACGCCGAGCTTTCCGCCCGCCTCGATCACGATGCGGTCATTGTGATCCACCACGATGCTGGAGTTCAACGTCGCGCCTTGCTGGACGGAGACGCGATCGTAAGCCTCCGATGCCGCCACCGACCAGTTGCCTTCGGCCACCCGCAGGTTTTCGACGTCGAGCGTCGCGGCGAGCGAACCGGTGCCACTGCCGATCAGCTTGATGGTGTCGTTGCCGTCGCCGCCGTCGATCGACGTCGGAATGCCCTCGTCGGTCGAGACGACGATCAGGTCGTCACCGTCACCGCCGTCCGCGCTGTCGCCTTCTCCGGCCACGAGTTCGTCGTTGCCGCCACCGCCCTGCAGCGTGTCGTAACCGTCGCCACCGATCAGGACGTCGTCACCATCGCCGCCGAGCAGGGTGTCGTCACCCTCGTCGCCCGCCAGACGATCGTCGCCGGCTCCGCCGTCGAGCGTATCATCGCCGGCGCCGCCCGCCAGGACGTCGTCGCCCTCACCGCCGTCCAGGGTGTCGTCGCCCTCGCCGCCGTCGAGATTGTCATCGCCGCCGAGCCCGATCAGCACGTCGTCTCCGCCGAGGCCGGCCAGCCGATCATCACCGGACGAGCCGGTGAGCTCGTTGTCGCCCTCGTCGCCGGCCAGATCGACCGGCATGCTGAGCAGCACGGTATCGGTCCGGTAGTCCAGGTTCTGAATGCGGGAGTCGTGGGCACGGTCGGTGTCGGCCTCGCCATAGGCCGTCTCGGAGTACTTCGCCGCCATGTATTCGGCGAAGGCGTCCTGCTCGGTACCCTCGGCGGCGAAGTTCGCCCGCTGTCCGGCGTCGGGCACCAGATCCGGGGTCAGGTTCACCGCATTGGCGAACGCCGGATTGGCCGCGATGAAGCTTGCGAACGGATATCCGTCGCCGCCGGTGAGCAGGAAGCTGAGGGTCACGACCCGGATCGCCATGTTCGGATCGACGGCGAGCTCGCCGTTTTCCACCAGCGTCAGCACCGGCCGTCCGCTCTCGTCGAGCAGTGCCGCCGACTGCACGCGATCGCCGACCGGGAAATCCTTGTCGAACGAGAACGCGATGCCGCCGACCTGAGCGAACTGGCCGGGGGTGGCGGTCGCCGTCGTGGCCGCGACCGCGTGCTCGAGCACCTTAAGCAGTTGATCGGCGGTCACCGTCACCATCGACAGCGCGTTGTTGAAGCGAAGCGAATTGGCGATGTCGAGCTGCGAGACGTCGCCCGCCTCCTTGCCGACACTGGCGTTCGCCAGCGGCGGGTTCTCCACCGCGTCGCCGCCGACCGCATAGACGTAGCCGATCGAGTCGCGGACGCCTCCGCCGTTCTTGATCGACACCAGCACGGCGGGATCGACCTTCTGGGCGTACCAGAGGTTGGCGTCGGCGGAGAGGTTGCCGAGATTGGTTTCCTCGGTGCGAACCTCGCTACGGCGACCTTCGAGATAGACGTCGGTCTTGCCGAAGATGTTGCCGTCCTGCGCGTCGATGACCCCGCCCACCGCCTGCGCGATGTCGTTGACCAGATCGCCGCGGCTACCGTCGGCGAACGGATCGGCGTCGTCGGCATCGACGTCGCCGTCATTGTCGACATCGACCGTGGTGTTGCCGTCGTACAGCGAGGAAACCACTTCTTCGGTGCTGGCATAGGCGCCGTTGACGGCGGAGTTGGCGGTGTAGATCACGTTGCCCTGGGCATCGAAATCGACTACCAGCCGGCCGACATAGGAGTACTCGCCGGAGGTGTTGACGATCAGCGTGGTGTTGCCGTCGGCATTGGCGGTGACGATCGGATAGGTGTCCGCCGCGGCGTCGCCGGCGCGGAGAACGTCGGTCTCGTCGGCCAGCAGCGTGTGCGAGCCGCCGGCGATGATGACGTCGACGCCGTGCAACAGCGGCGCCAGTGCCTTTTCCAGCGCGAGCTGCTGCAGGTGGCTCACCAGAATGATCTTGTTGATGCCCTGCGCCAGCAATCCGTCGATTGTCGGCTGCAGGATCGCCGCCAGCGCCGCCATGTCGTCGACATTGTCACCGATCACTTCGACGCCGCCGGTCGACGAGATGCTCTGGACGATCTGTGTGGTCGCACCGACCACGCCGATCCTTTCGCCGCCTTCCTCGATGATGGTGGCCGGCGCGATCTTCTTGCCGATGCCTGCGGCCGGCGGGAAGCCGGAATAGGCATTCCCGTTCTGGACAGTTCCGGTATAGACCGACGCGAGGTTGGGATCGGCGGAGAAGTCCAGATTGGCGGCCAGATACGGGAATTGCGCGCCCGGATAGCCGCTGGTCTGCTTGATGATGTCGGCGAACGCCTTGGTGCCGGCATCGAATTCGTGGTTGCCGATCGCCGACGCCTGGATGCCGATGATGTTGAGCATCGCCATATCGGCGGTGCCGAAGCCGGGCGAGATGCTCAGCTGGCCGCTCACGAGGCCGTAGTAGCTCTCCAGTGCAGTCTCATAGACCTCCTTCAGCGAGGCGTCGCTGCCGGCGTTGAAGAACGGGCTCGGGATGAAGTTGTCGCCCGACGACAGCGTGATCGAGTTCGCGTAGGTGTCTTCGAGATAGTCGACGATCGCCGCGAAATTGCCGGCGCGACCCACCGCATTGAGGCCCGCTTCGAAATCGGAGGCATGCAGGATTTGCAGCGTGTAGGCCACGTCGGACAGATCGTCGCCGAGATCGAGCCCGATGATGACCGGATCGTGGTCCGACACCCGCACCGGCTGAGTGCCGTCGAAGATCGCGGTGTCACGACCGTAGTCGGTGTTGTAGTCGAGCGCATCGGCTTCGTCGGCATTGATGTGCCAGGTGGTCACGCCCGACACCTGCGAGCCGAGGCTGCCGTTGGTGAAGGCGTAGTCGAGCGTCCCGGTCTGGCCGTCGAACACGTAGGAATAGGCGCCGTTCTCGCGGCTGTGCAGATTCTCGAAGCCCGCGGTCTCGATGATCTTCGTCGACTGTTCCTTGGCGTAGCCATTGAAGTCGCCGAGCAGCATCACGTCCGGATCGTTGGAACCGGTCGGGTCGCTTGCCGCCCACGCGGTTAGCGCGGTGGCGGCCAACTCCCGCTGGTTCTGCCAGTTGCCTTGTCCGTCGCCCTGGTCGGCATCGACGCCGGTGCCGGTGCCGCTCTTCGACTTCAGATGATTGGCGATCGCCGTGAAGGTCTCGCCGGTGGATAGCTCCTCGAAGGTCACTGCCAGCGCATTGCGGCTGGTATTCTCGCCGTCGAAGACCGCGCCGACGGTGCTCTGAGCGGTCAAGCCGCCGAGGCCGAGACCCGGCAGGTCGGCATCGCTGAGCGTTTCGACGGTGGTGCCGTCGGCGATCTTCACCGATGTGGTCTTGTAGATGAAGCCGACGGCGATCGCGTCGCCCCCGACGAACTGCTGGCCAGGATCGACCCAGGCATAGACGCCGGCACCGGCCTGGGCGTTGAGGCGATCGACCAGATACTTGATCGCGTTTCCGGACGACGAAGCGGAGAAATCGTTCTCGAGCTCGGTGAGCGCCAGCACATCGACGTTCATCTCGAGGATGGTTCCGACCAGTTTTTCGGTCTGCCGGGCGAACTCGGCGGCGTTGTCGGCACCGCGCGGCGCCGCGCCGATCGCGGTGGCGCCGCCGTTGTCGAGCGTCGCAAAGTAGTTGAGCACGTTGAAGCTCGCCACCTTGAGGCGACCGTCGACGTCTTCCGGCGCGGGAGTGCGCGGTGACTCGCTGGGCGCGAAATTGTTCGTGTCGTCCTCGACCGAGCGGATCCGCCAGGTCGCGCCCGACGCCGAATTGCCGGCCCACTGATAGTCGAGCACGCCGGTCAGCCCGGTGATGCTATCGCCCATTCGCACTGCGTTCGCCGTGCCGTAGTTCGGAGTGGTGGCCGGATCGTCGTTCGGATCGAAGCCGTCGAGATTGCCGATCGCACCGTTCTGAATGTTGACGCCGTCGTCGTAAGTGATGGTCCGGGTGCCGAGCTCGGCCAGATAGGCCTGGTAGCCGGCCGCATCCGGATCGTGATCCTGGGTGTATTGCGCCGGACGATCGCCCGCCACGAGCTTGATCTCGCCGAAGCGATCGAGGTTGAACTGCTCGGTCACGGTCAGCTTGTCGCGGACGGTGACCAGCATGCCCTCATAAGCTTCGAGATCCGGCTGATAGTCGCCGTCCTGGCTGAAGGTGGTGCCTGCGGCCGGCAGATTGATCTCGACGGCCATCGTGTTGATGTCGGTCACAGCGCCCGCCTGAACGACGGAGATGCTGCTGGCGGTCAGTTCCGTCAGTCCGAAATACTCGCTGATCGAACCGGTGACCCGGATGCGGTCGCCGACACTGACGTCGGCCGCGCTGCCGTAGACGAAGATCGCTTCCGAGGTCAGCACGTTGCCGTCGGAATCCGTGACTTCCTCCTGCAGGTAGAAGCCGTTCAGATTGCGGCTGTTGTCTGCATCGCCGTTCTGGAAGTCGCCGACCACGATCGCTTCGACCGTGACGGTCTGTCCGACCATCTGGCTCGCCGCGCCTTCGCCCTGGATCGCGCTGATCTTGGTGATGCCGACATCGTCGTTGACGATCGTGCCGGTCGCCGTCGCGGCGCTGCCGATCGTGGTGGCGACGGATGCGGAATTGGCGACATTGTCCAGCGTCAGCGTGAAGGTCTCGTTGGCTTCGTCAGCCGTGTCGCCGGCCACCGCAATGGTCACGACCGCGGACTGCTGCCCGGCCGGGATGGTACCGCTGAAGCTGACCGGCTTGCCGCCGACGAAATCGGCTGCGTCGACCTGGTTCGACGCGATCGAGCCGGAGAACGCAACGTCACCAGTGGTGCCGCCGCTGCGATCGACGGTGAATTTGAAGAGGGTCGATCCGGCGTTGCCCTCGTCGTGCGACACCGCAATCGAGCCCGGCGCGAAGGCGACGCTTTGGGTTTCGACCGGCGACGGCGACGAACTGGTGACGCGGATGTCGTCGATCCCGACCCACTCGTCGTTGCCGGCCGCATTCGTGGTCAGCACCCGAACCTGCAGATCGCTGCGGCCGTTGACCTCGGCCGGGAGAAGCAGATCGAACGGCGTGACCTGGGTCGCGGCGCCCTTGGTGGTCACGTCGGCCGCGTAGCCGCCGGCCACGTTGGTCCACGGCCCGCTCGAACCGAGCCGGTACTGCACCGCGACCGACTGAAGCGCATCGTCCGTGCTGCCGTCGATATCGCGCGCGTTGAAGCTCAATCGCACGTCCTGCCGGCCGGTCGCATCCAGATGGATCACCAGGCTCGGCGCGTCGGCGGTTCCCGAGCCGTTCAGCGCAATGGTCGGATTCGCGATCTGGAATTCGGCGACGCCACCATTGGTCAGCGTATTCGGCGCGGTCTGGTTGGCGAGCACGTCGACTGCGCCGAGATCGGCCGCGGTCAGCGAACGCGGGTCCACAGCAGTGGGAGTGCCTGCGTTGATGTCGCCGAGATAGCCGACGATCGACGCGACGTCGCTCCAATTGTCGTCGATCGTAATCAAGCCGGTGTTGGACCAATCCTGCACGAAATCGCCGTTCGCCAGGATATGAGGGGTCGTCGACATGTATCGCCACTCCAGCGCATGAGAGAAAGGCGTCGCAGATCACCGCCTCACGGCAGGCGTGAGGGCGCGGTCCAGGACGGACAGTTGGTTAACAAGACGTTAATGTCGGGTTGATAGAATGCGATCGGTTACAGATCGGTGACCGGCTCTTTACGGGACGACGAAGTCACAACTTGCGACGTTTCATCGATGCCGCCGAACGAACGAACTAACAGCTTCGAACCGCGCAGCGGGTTCGGCTTCGCTCCTGCGACAATTCCCGGACGATTCATCGCGTTACTGTCGGCTGCCCGGCATCGCGACGGCCCCGACGGCTCGGCTTCGACGGCGGACCGAAACCACGTCGTGCGCACGGCGGGGGCGGCGTTTGGTCGCAGGACACCGGACTACGACGCGAGCCCTGCGATTTCCGCGGCGATCCGACCTGTCATGTGACTGACGTTGAAGCCCGCTAACGAACGCCGACCGCGATCGGCCATGACGGTCCGACGTCGTTCCGAATTGAGTATCATGACCGCAGTATCGTCAGCCCCGCCGCCAAACGCGTCTCGGGACCTCCCCTCCACCGCGATCGCCTCGTGCACGAGCGCCTTTCTGGCGGTCGGACTGTTTTCGGCGGTGCTCAATCTGCTGATGCTCACCGGCTCGATCTACATGTTGCAGGTGTATGATCGGGTCATCCCTTCGCACAGCGCGCCGACCCTGATCGCACTGTCGATTGCGGTGGCGGCAGCCTATGCGCTGCAGGGCCTGTTCGACTTGCTGCGCCAGCGGATTCTCACCCGGATCGGATCGGCGTTGCACGCAGCGCTATGGCAACCGGTAGTCTGCAACATCGTGCGCGGACCGCTGCGAGGTGGCGGCGCCAATCGCGGCCTGCAGTTGTCGCACGATCTGGATTCGGTGCGATCGTTCCTGTCCGGCTTCGGTCCGACGACGTTGTTCGACCTGCCTTGGATGCCGCTTTATCTCGCGGGCTGCTTCCTGCTGCATCCCTATCTCGGCTGGACGCTGGTCGCGGGCGCCGTGCTGCTGTTCGGGATCGCGCTGCTCACCGAGTTGCTGACCCGCGCCCCAACTCGCGACTCCTCGCGCGCCGGCGCGATCCGCGGCATCCAGTTGGAAGCCGGCCGGCGCAATGCCGAGATCGTCGCTGCGCTCGGAATGGAGCGGCGACTGATCGCGCGGATCGCCGTCGCCAACGACGATCTAGTCGCCGCCCAGCAGCGCAACGCCGATATCGCCGGATCGCTCGGTGCATTGTCCAAGACGCTGCGGTTCATGCTGCAATCGGCGCTGCTCGGCATCGGCGCGTACTTGGTGATCGAGGGCCTCGCCAGCGGCGGCGTGATGATCGCGGCGTCGATCATGGGCAGCCGCGCGCTCGCCCCGGTCGAGCTGGCGATTTCGATCTGGCGTCCGTTCCTCGGCGCGCGACAGGCGTGGCAACGATTGCGCGCGGCGCTGGGCAGCGGCGACGCTCCGGCCCCCGAGGTGGCGCCCGAGCGCGCCGTCAGACGCCTCACGGTCGATCAGGTGACGATCGCCGCGCCGGGCGGCACCAGCGCGATCGTGCACGGCGCCTCGTTCGCCCTCGAGGCCGGACAGGCCGTCGGCATCATCGGCCCATCGGCCGCCGGAAAGTCGACGCTGGCGCGGGCGCTGGTCGGAATATGGCCGATCGCACGCGGCGAGATTCGTCTCGACGGCGCCACTCTCGATCAGTGGCCGGCGGAAAGCCGCGGCGGCATGATCGGCTATCTGCCCCAGGACGTCGAATTGTTCGACGGCACGGTGGCGGAGAATATCGCGCGCTTCGATCCCGAGATCGACGAGGCCGCCGTGATCGCGGCGGCGAAGGTCGCCGGCGCTTACGACATGATCCTGAAGCTCCCGAAGGGGTTCGAGATGCGGATCGGCGAAGCCGGCGCCACGCTGTCCGGCGGCCAGCGTCAGCGGATCGCGCTGGCGCGTGCGCTGTACAAGGATCCGTTCATGGTCGTGCTCGACGAGCCGAATTCGAGCCTGGACGCCGAAGGCGATGCTGCGTTGACCGACGCGATCCGGCGCGTTCGCGCGCGCGGCGGCATCACCGTCATCATCGCGCATCGGCCGGCGGCGCTCGCCGCGGTCGATCTGGTGCTGACTTTGGCGGCCGGCCAGGTGCAGGCTTTCGGCCCGAAGGACGAAGTGCTGCGCAAGTCGCTCGCGG
This sequence comes from Rhodopseudomonas sp. WA056, assembly GCF_010906995.1. Classification (NCBI taxonomy): domain Bacteria; kingdom Pseudomonadati; phylum Pseudomonadota; class Alphaproteobacteria; order Hyphomicrobiales; family Nitrobacteraceae; genus Rhodopseudomonas; species Rhodopseudomonas sp. WA056. The sequence continues at coordinate 16,581 of NZ_QPFS01000059.1, forward strand.
CTCACCCGGCGGCGAGCGGAACATCGCTGCAGGCGGTGCCCGACCCGCGTTCGGCGCCGGCTGCCGCCGTCAGTTGAGGACGATCCCATGACCGCATCCGTAACGCCCAAGCCTCGCCACGGCGATCCGTTCCGCGATATCAGACGCGCGGCAGGGCTCGGAATTGCCACGCTGGTGATCGTCGCCTCGACGGCCGGCGTCTGGGCCATCACGGCGCCGCTCGCCAGCGCCGTGATTGCGCCGGCGCAGGTGGTGGTCGACAGCAACGTCCGCCGCGTCCAGCATCCGACCGGCGGTGTCGTCGCCGAAATCTACGTCAACGACGGCGATGAAGTCCGCGCCGGCGACATGCTGGTCCGTCTCGACGAGACGATGCCGCGCGCCAATCTGGCGCTGATCGAAAATCAGCTCAACCAGCTCATGGTTCGTCGCGCCCGGCTGCAATCCGAGCAGAACGGCAACGATACGGTGGCGTTGCCCGCCGAGATCGCCGCGCGTCGCAACGTTGCGGCAATCGCCGAAATGATCGATGGCGAAACGACGCTGTTCGTCCGGCGGCGCGACGCGATCAGCGGCCAGCAATCGCAGCTCCGCGAGCGCAAGGCGCAGATCGCGGACGAGATCCGCGGCCTCGAGGCGCAGATCGTCTCGAAGCGCGAACAGATCCGCTGGATTCAAACCGAGCTGGAAGGCGTGCGCCAGCTCTACGAGAAGAACCTCGTCCCCTATGCGCGTCTCACCGCGCTGGAGCGCGAGGCGTCCCGGCTGACCGGTGAAGAGGGCCAGTTGATCGCCGAGATCGCCCGCGCCAAGGGCCGGATCACCGAAACCGAACTACAGATCATTCAGCTCGTTCAGGATCAGCGCCGCGAGGTGGCGACCGAACTTCGTGACGTCGAGACCAAGATCGCCGATCTCGGCGAACGCCGCATCGCCGCGCTGGATCAGTTGGATCGCGTCGTGCTGCGTGCGCCGCAGGACGGGCTGGTCCACCAGAAATCAGTCCACACCGTCGGCGGCGTGATCACGGCGGGCGAACAGCTCATGCTGATCGTGCCCAAGGATTCTCTGGTGGTTGAAGCCAAGGTCGACCCGCAGATGATCGACCGGCTCAGGGTCGGGCAATCGGCCAGGCTTCGGTTCAGCGCCTTCGACGCCGCGGTGACTCCCGAACTCGACGGCACACTGACCCGGGTCGCCGCCGACCTCACCAAGGATCAGCAATCCGGCGTGGCTTACTACGTCGCGCGCATCAGCCTCGTCCCCAGCGAACTCGCCAAGCTCGACGGCAAGGCGCTGGTCCCCGGGATGCCGGTCGAAGCCTTCATTCAGAACGGTGTGCGCACCGCGTTCGCCTATCTGCGCAAGCCGCTCGAAGACCAACTCGCTCGCGCGATGCGGCAGAAGTAATCCAGATCCATCATCGTGATGGCGATCGGGCTCATTTCTTGACGGCCCGGCACCCCGCCGTCTCGGCTTCCTTGACGCTGCAGAACCAGCGGTTGTCCGGCCCCATCTTCAGCTTCGCGTAGAGGTGACTGCCGGGCTGCTGATAAGTGCATCGGCCGCCCTTGCCGATACTGCCTTTGATGACGCATTCCGGCGACGGCGCTTCGGCCACCGAGGCGGGCCCGCGCAGGATGTCGAGGGCGCTGCTCGGCACGTTGGCGGCCCCGATGATGGTGGTCTGGCGGGTTCGGTGCCGCCAATCCGAAGGGGCGATGAAAGCGCCCGACCACAGGCCGGATTGCGCGTCCCGAGCGATGACCTCGGAAGCCTCATAGACGCGCGCCGAGCCGACGAGCGCCATCGCCCATCCGGACCGCACCATCCACTCTTCGACGCTCTCCGCATTCACGGCACAGCTTCCGAGCGACCTGCCGTGTTTGTCGTGACCGGCGACCTGGCAGGTCCATGGCTTCTCGCCGAACCGCTTGACGAGTTCGTCGCGGGCGGCGAGACCGCAGGTCCAGCCGGTGCCCTTCTCGTCGACGCACAACTGGTCGGTTTCCGGCGCGTCGATCCCCCGCAGCCGAATTTTCGTCCCTCTGATCTCGACCGTGTTGCCGTCGATCACGAGCGGCACCCCGGCGATCTCGATCGGCTCCTCACCTGGCAGGCAGACATACTGCGTTTCACGCATGCCGAGGCACCGTGCCGCGCCGGTGGTGAAGTCGATCTTCACGCCGAGGTCGCGCGGCTTTCCGAACGGGCCGCGGTCGTTGACCCGAATGCTGCAGGTCCGCCCGTTCGCGGGGTTGGTGACGACCACGGTGGTGCCGAGTGGGTATTCGTGGGAGGCTGCGGTCAGGGCGTCTCGGTTCATCGGTTCGCCGCTGCTCGTTCGCGTGCCGATCGAATACAGCGACGCCAGCACCTCTTTGCCCGAACCGCATTTGCCGGTCTTGTGAACGAAGCGGTGCACGGTATCCCAGCCGCGCGCATTGGCTACGCCGGGTGCGAGCGCCAGCACGGCCGCGGCCGCCACGCCGATCGTCAGTCTCGAGAAGAATCGCATTCCAACCCATTGCCTCCGATGGCGCGGTCTCCGCTGGAGCGGCCTAGCATAGGCGCCCGGCGATTGAATCCGCCTCGCCTCATGCGCGGCGCCCGATCAGGAGCCGTGCCATCTCTGCAGCCGAACGCCCACACCCGCCGTGTCACCGCAGGGACAGAAATCGTCGCGGTTCGAGGCAAAAATTGGATCGAAGGAATCCAAGGCCAGATCTGGGCACCGACGGATGGTGGCTCGGAGCTTTTGGAGCTGCCCCCGCTAAAGCCGACGCCCACCATACATTAGCGGAGGCCAAATTTGGGCGAGTTCGGGTTCTTCTGCAGGACAGCCGCTGCCGCGCCGGATCGACAATCCAGTACTCAAGAAAGGGCGGAGTGCTGCGGACGCCTGCAAGGACGACGGCGCGTGGCAGCCGGCGCCTCATCCAAGTGCGACAAGCGACGCGGCAAACGAATAAGGTTGCACGCCACGCTAAAACCAAGATTTCAGAGAGGCCGGTTCGATCGCAAAAATCGGCTAGCCGCTTGGAAAGCTGTGGTAGCGGGAGAGGGACTTGAACCCCCGACCCCAGGATTATGATTCCCGTGCTCTAACCAGCTGAGCTACCCCGCCACGGTGGCCCGCAATCGGCCTTGCGAAACAAGCCCTGCGAACGGGCGGCATATAAGGAGCCGCACGGCGCGCTGTCAAGCAACACCGGCCTGGCTGCTGACCCCGCCAGTTCGGCTATTTCGGACGGATGGTCGGATCGCCGCCAGGTGTGCCGGGCGGCGGGATCACCGGCGTCTTGCCGACGTCCGGCGTCGGTGCCCGAATCTCCGGATCGATACCTGCCGGAGGGCACAGCACACCGCCAGATTCGGCCAGTTTGTCGCCCAGCGGCTGACGGCTTTCGCCGGTCGTCGCGCCGGGAGCATTGCTGCCCGGCGGATGCACCGTCGCTGTATTCGGCGGGCATGCGGTCGGCGCCGGAGCGGCGGCGGCTGGCGGTTTCGGCGGCGCCTGCGCCGACGCCGGGGCCGACGCCAGTACCACGCAACTCAGAGCGAGTGAGAGTTTCGACATCATGCCCGGACAACGTGGCGCGCGGCGCCACGTTCCGGCGATGTCACAGTTTGCGATAGCGGATCAGCGAGAAGTGGCCCATCGGCGGCATCGGCCGGCGCTCTGCCAGCTCCACCCCGCCGTGGCGCGCTGCCCAGTTCACCAGCCGCGCCCACGGGAACTCCGGCCGCCAGCCGAGCCGGCGCGCGATCGGCGAGAACGCCAGCTCGAACAGCTTGCGCGGCCCGCTCTCGGCGCCGATGTGGTTGACCAGGATCAACTCGCCGCCCGGCTTCAGCACCCGGACGAAATCGTCCAGCGTGGCTTCCGGGTCCGGCACCGCGGTAATGACGTATTGCGCCACCACGGCGTCGAAGAAGTCGGCCGGGAACGCCAGGTTCTTGGCGTCCATCACCGCCAGAACGTCGACATTGGTGAGGTTCATCGTGCGGACGCGCTCATGCGCCTTGCGCAGCATCGGCTCGGAGATATCGACGCCGCACAGCCGCGTAGTCTTCGAATAATCCGACAGCGACAATCCGGTGCCGACGCCGACGTCGAGCACGCGCCCTCCAATGGCGTCGGCCACCGCGATGGTCGATTGCCGGCCGCTGTCGAACACTTTGCCGAAAACCAGATCGTAAATCGGCGCCCAGCGCGCATAGGCTTTCGCCACGCCAGCGCGATCGATGTCGTTCGCCATACCCTGCCCCGAAAACCCTTCAGCCGCGCGCGGCGGCCAGCGCCGGCGCCTCGATTTGCTCGCGCCCGCCTTCGAACCGGCGCGGCGCGGCGCTCTTGATGAAGCCACCACCGAGCACGCGCGCCTGACCCTCGGCCGCGTCGTAGAACACGCAGGCTTGGCCCGGCGACACGCCCTCCTCGCCGACCACGAGTTCGACCTCGTAGCCGCCGTTCGCGGCGCGCAGCCAGGCCGGCTGCGGCTCCCGCGTCGAGCGAACACGGACGAACAGTTCGAGTCCGTCGCCGACCACGTCGTCGAGCGCGCCGTCGCCAATCCAGTTGACGTCGCGCAGCACGATCCGGTCCATCAGCAGCGCTTCGCGCGGGCCGACCACGACCTGACGCCGCGCCGCATCCAGCCGCAGCACATACAGCGGCGCGCGCGACGCGATGCCGAGGCCGCGGCGCTGGCCGACGGTGAAATGCACGATACCGGGATGCTGGCCGAGCACGCGGCCGTCGATATCGACGATGTCGCCCGGCTCCATCGCGTTCGGCTTCAGCCGCTCGACCACGTCGGTGTAGCGCCCGGTCGGCACGAAGCAGATGTCCTGGCTGTCGTGCTTGTCGGCGACCGACAGGCCGAACTGCCGCGCCAGCTCGCGGGTCTGCGACTTGGTCATGTCGCCGAGCGGGAAGCGCAAGAATTGAAGCTGCTCGCGGGTGGTGGCGAACAGGAAATAACTCTGGTCGCGGTCGCGATCAGCGGCGCAGACCAGCGCCCGCGATCCGTTCTCGAGCCGCCGCGACGACACGTAGTGACCAGTCGCCAGCGCCGAGGCGCCGAGTTCGCGCGCGGTGGCCAAGAGGTCGCGGAACTTGACCGAGCGGTTGCACTCGATGCACGGCACCGGCGTCTCGCCGGAGGCGTAGCTGTCGGCAAAGCTGTCGATCACCGACTCGCGAAACCGGCTCTCGTAGTCGAGCACGTAATGCGGAATGCCGATCCGCTCGGCGACCGCGCGGGCGTCGTGGATGTCCTGGCCGGCACAGCAGGCGCCCTTGCGATGGATCGCCGCGCCATGATCGTAGAGTTGCAGCGTGATGCCGACGACGTCGTAGCCCTGCGCCTTGAGCAGCGCTGCGGTCGCCGAGGAATCCACCCCGCCGGACATCGCGACCACGACGCGGGTGTCCTGCGGCCGGCCTTCGAGATCCAGACTGTTGAGCATTGGTTCGGTCATGAGCTGCGACCGGCGTAAGCCGCGCGGTCATCCTTCCGCATTGTCCGGAAGCGGCAGGGCCAATTCCGCAAACTTCGGTGATGCAGGCTTTTAATATAGGCCGCCTTCCGGAGGCGCAATCGCAGCGACCCGGTTTTGCGGGCCGGACCCGCGGCAAATTCTGCCGCCGCGGCAGAAATGGCGTGTCGGCGGCTGGTACCGGCACCCCGAGCATCCCCGCATCCGTTTGTTTTACCTACACTTTCGGTTTGGCCCGGTCCTTGCTGAAGAAGTTCCGGACTGAAGCGTAAGAGAGATTGCCGTGGTCAACGTATCGCCGGACGTCGCAGCCAGCACCGCCTCCCCGTCGTCCCGCACGTCGGCGCGTCAGGAGCGGTCGTCGCACACCAAGGATTTCGCCGCGCTCGTCGACAGCAATACCGCCGCCTATGACAAGGCTACGGCGGCGCCCGCGAAATCGGACTCGCGTTCGTCGAGCGGCGCGGCGGACGACCGCAGCACCAGTCATAGCCCCCGCACCGAGCGGAGCGAAGCGCCGGACCGCAGCCGCAGCCGCGACGCCGACCAGAGCTCCCGGCGCGCCGAAGACGCATCCTCGTCCTCTGAACCGACGACCTCGGGTACCAAGGCGGACGAGGCCGGCAGAGCCGACAAATCCAGCAAGACCAGAACCGACAAGGACGACGGCACCAGATCCTCCGATGGTGGCGCGTCCAGTGATGGCAAGGCCAGCGCGGACGCGCCGGGCACCGACCAGACCAAGGTCGAGGATGCTGCCGCGACCATCACGATCACGGCGGACGCCACCGCGCTGATCGCGCCGAAGGTCGAGATCACGACGGCCGATGCGACCGCGACCGATGCGGCCGCTGCACCCGGTGGCACGCCGGCAGCGCTCGCGGCCGCGGCGGCGCTCAAGGCCAAGGCGGCGGCCGAGACCGCAACTGTAACGACGCCGGCCGAAGGCACCGCGCAGAACGCGACCGCGGAGACAGCTTCGACCGGTATCGCGACCGATCCGAAACTCGCGGCGCTCGCCGCGCAGGCCAATTCGGCCAATGCGCCGAAGGCCGGCACCAAGACCGACGCCAACGCCAAGACCGACGGAAAGGCCGAGGCGAAGACCGGCGACGGTGCGGCCGTCCAGACCGCGACCGCAAACGCCTCGGCCGCGGCGATGCAGCCGCAGGCCGCTGCGGCAACGACCGAAACCCGGCCGCACGCCGCCTCCCAGGCCGCCCACACGCTCGCCGACGGCGGCGAAGGCAAGGATGGCGGCCAGAAGCCAGCCGCCTCGCCGCTCGGCGCCGAGGCGGCACTGCCGCAGGCCCAGGCCAATGTCGGCAGCAACAGCCAGCCACCGACGCCTTTCGCGGTGATGCCGCATCTGCAACCGACCCTTACCGCCGCCGGCACCACCGCCGCGGGGGCCCAGCAGCTCACCGCGAACCCGGCGAGCAATATGCCGGTGCCGGTCGACAGCCTCGCCGTGGAAATCGCGGCGCGCGCCCGCGGCGGCGCCACCCGCTTCGACATCCGGCTCGACCCGGCCGAACTCGGCCGCATCGACGTCCGGATCGATGTCGACCGCCATGGTCAGGTGACGTCGCATTTGACCGTGGAGAAGCCCGAGACGTTGCAGATGCTGCGGCAGGACCAGACCCAGTTGCAGCGCGCGCTCGACGATGCCGGCCTGAAGACCGGCAATGGCGGGCTGCAATTCAGCCTGCGCGACCAGTCGTCGTCCGGGCAGCAGGGTCAGCAGCAGGACGGCGGCCGGCAGCCGCAACGACTGGTGGTCAGCCAGGATGATACGCCACCCGCGGCCGTCGCCGGCCGCGGCTACGGCCGCATGCTCGGTGCGAGCGGCGGCGTCGATATCCGGATCTGAGGAGCAACGCGCATGTCCGTCGATTACTCAACCGCGACTACGCCGTACTCGGCGCCGAACGCGAACTATTCCGCGGAGAGCGCGAAGTCGAAGACCAGCTCGACGCCGGGGATCGCCGACAACTTCCAGACCTTCCTGACGCTGCTGACGACGCAGCTCAAGAACCAGAATCCGATGGATCCGCTGGACACCAACCAGTTCACCCAGCAGCTCGTGCAGTTCGCCGGCATCGAACAGCAGCTCAAGTCCAACGAATCGCTGAGCTCGCTGGTGGAGCTGCAGACCACCGCGCAGGCGACGCAGGCGCTCAACTTCATCGGCGCCAGCGCCGTCGTCGACGGCAGCAAGACGCAGTTGACCGACAGCAAGGCGACGTGGTCGCTGTCGACCGACAAGCCGGTGACGGCGCAGGTCTCGATCGAGAGCGACACCGGACAGACGGTATATTCGGGCAAGTTCACCATCAACGCCGGCAACGATCAGGCGTTCGCCTGGGACGGCCGCGGCAACGACGGCACGCAATGGCCGGACGGCAACTACAAGCTGTCGATCGTCGCCACCGATGCGTCGGGCCAGACCGCCACCGTCTCCACCCAGATCTACGGCACGATCGACTCCGTGGACCTGACCCAGACCCCGCCGAAGCTGTCGATCGGCGGCCAGAGCTTCACGCTCGACCAGATCAACAAGCTGGTCCGGCCGACCACCTCGACGCCGGCGACCGCGATGTAACGATCGTCGGCGACCGCTCAGGACAGCGCGAGAACGCTCACGGCTCGACCAGCCTGTCGGCGAAGTAAGCAATCGTCTTGCGATACACCAGCGCCCGGTTCCACTCGCGCATCGCCTCGAAATTCGCCGTTCCCTCCTCGTAGGAACCGCCGGCCTTCCAGCCCGCGGTCTTGAGCAGGTTGGCGGTCGAGGCCAGCACGTCCGGCACGCTGTGGCGCAGATCGACGTGGCCGTTGCCGTCGAAATCGACGCCGTATTTGATGTAGGACGACGGCAGGAACTGGGTCTGGCCGAGCTCTCCCGCATAGGCGCCGACCATGTCGCGCAAGGTGAGGTCGCCGCGCTGCACAATCTGCAACGCTGCCAAGAGCTCGCCCTGGAACAGCTCGGTGCGACGGCAGTCGTGCGCCATCGTCGCCAGCACGCGGAATACCGGCAATTTGCCCATGTCACCCTTGCCGAAATCCGATTCCAGCCCCCAGATCGCCACCACGATCTGCGGCGGCACGCCGAACTGCCGCTCGATCCGCGACAGCAGCGAGGCATGACGCATCAGCATCGCGCGACCGGTCTTGATCCGGCCCGGCCCGACCCGCGTCGCCACATACTGCTCGAAAGTTTTGTTGAAGGTGCCGCGCTGGCGGCGATCGAATGCCAGCACCGCAGGATCCGGCGTGACGCCGCCGAGCGCTTGGGAAATCACGCTCTGCGAAATGCCTGCCTGTGCGGCCTCGGCCGAAATGCTGGAGACAAACGTGTTGAAATCACCGCCGCAGCGGGCCGCCTCGGCCGGCGCCGCGGACAACAGCGCACCGGCGAGGGCGCAAGTGACGAAAGCAAGGCGCAGCTTCGACATCTGAATCGTGTCTCCTCACAGAGCAAATAAGGGAAGCAGGAACGGGCGGGCAGCGAAACCGAAACCGAAACCGAAACCGAAACCGAATGCGTATTGACGCGTATTGCTATGACAATCGCGCGAATCTACCATTTCGTGCTTGCGGTTGCGAGGCGGGCTCAACAGCGTCATATCTTGAGGTATCTTTCGGCTTCGAATCCAAGCCCGCAGGCGACGCCGGCGGGATATCGCCACTGAAGGGATCGACACCATGCCGCGCCGGAGTGCCTTGCTGGGCCAACCGCTGTTTCGCCTGCTGGCGATCAATCTGGCTATCGGCGTGATGATCGCCGCACTGCTGCTCGGCGGGCTGCTGTATCTCAATCCAGGCCATCTGCGCGACCTGATCTTCGCCGACGACTCGCCCGGCACCGCGCTCGGCCTGCTGCTGTTCGGCTTCGTCGTCACTTTCGGCTCGGCCGCGATGGGCTCGGCCATCATGGCGATGGGCACCGATCTGCGCGGCGGCGACAACGGCGGCAAAAAGCTGGCGCTGCCGATCGAGCTGATCTCCGGCGCCGAGGCGATCCCGGTGCGCGCCGACCACGGCGCCCGGCCGATGCGGCGGCGGCGCGACATCTGAGCGTGCGCCCCGCGGCGACATCCGGCGCCGCTGCACTTCACACGCATCGTCCGCACCATCGCGGCTCCTCTCGCATCAAAACCGCGCCGGTGAACCACCGGCGCGGTCGTTGTTCGCATCCTGAAACTGTCGCGGATCACAATGGCGAAACGGCGGCTGAGGCCGCCGCGCGCCCCGCGCCTGCGGCTCAGGCCGCGCGGCGCTGGTGCTTGCCCTCGCGGATCTCCTCCACGATCTTGGCGGAGAACGCCTCGAGGTCGCCCGGATTTCGCGAGGTGATCAGGCCGTTGTCGGTGACGACGGCGGAATCCTCCCACTGCGCGCCGGCGTTGATCACGTCCTGCTTGATCGAGTGATACGACGTCATCCGCTTGCCCTTGGCGATGCCGGTTTCAATCAGCAGCCACGGCGCGTGGCACACCGCCGCCACCGGCTTGCCGGCATCGTAGAAGGCCTTGATCAGCTTCAGCGCGTTCCGATCGACGCGCAGCAGATCCGGGTTGATCTGCCCGCCCGGCAGCACGATCGCGTCGTAGTCGTCGGCCTTCACCGAGCCGAGTTGCTTGTCGACCTTCACCGGCCGGCCCCAATCCTTCAGATCCCAGCCTTTGATCTCGCCCTGCTCCGGCGACACGATATCGACCTGCGCGCCGGCCGCCTTCAGCTTGTCGCGCGGGGTTTCGAGTTCCGACTGTTCGAAGCCGTTGGTGGCGAGAATAGCGACGCGCTTGCCATCGAGTTGGCCTGCCATGATTGCTCTCCATGCTGTTCTGAACGCCCCGCTGAGTAATCGGGTGCGAGAGCGATCGTTCCGCGGGGAACAAGACACGAAGGTCACCAAAATCACGCCTCGGCCGTGATTGCCGCGGACGCAAGTCACGTCGTCGCCGGCCTTGCCTCGGCGCCTATCACGCGAACGATGCCGACGATCGGGGTGGTGGTTCGTGGTCGGCGGTGCACGCCCCAAGCGCCATCGCGGAAGCAGGTTACTTCGCCGCCGCCGGCCAGAACATCGTCAGCCACACGCTCGGCTGATCGGTCGCGGTGGCTTCGACGCGGTGGCGGCAGTGCGCCGGGATGTCGACCCAGGTGCCGGGAGTGAGGTCGAGGCTGCGGTCGCCGTCTTCGAACCGCAGCACGGCAGAGCCCGACAGCAGCACGACGAATTCATCCTCGTTCTGATCATACCAGAATCCGTCCGGGCTCGACTGGCCGAACGAGACGATACGCTCGACGCGGATGCCGCCGCGGGCCACCAAGGTGTCCAGCACTTCGTCAGGGCCGGCGGGCGGCAGCGGGTGCAGCAGATGTCCGTGGGGTGCGTCCATGACCATGATCCTCGGCGCGGAATTTGGCCCCGATCTGCGCCGGCCGCCACACCTTTTGCGATCGCGCTTGTGTTTCGCCGCGCGCCGTTTCATACCGCTTTCGCCCGTGCCGGCCGAGATGCCCGCGCGCCCCGCCCGCCGGCCTCCCCGCTCCCGACCAACGGACGATGTGGCCGCGTTCCGCCTTTTGTCCGGCGTCAAAGCAGACGCGGCCGAAACGGCGTCGGATACCGGCAGGGCGCGGCGGATCGCTTGGCCGGCGGTCCTCTCACTCAGCCACTGAGCCTGGAGCTTTCCGTGCGCCCTGCCGTCATTGCCGCGACCGGCCTCTACACTCCGCCCGACAGCGTTTCCAATGCCGAGCTGGTCGAGGCGTTCAACACCTATGTGGCGAACTTCAACGCGGCGAACAAAGCGCGGATCGAGGCCGGCGAGATCGAGCCGCTGCAGCCGTCGTCGTCCGAATTCATCGAGAGGGCTTCGGGCATCAAGTCGCGCTACGTGGTGGCCAAGCCCGGCATCGTCGATCCGGAGATCATGCGCCCGATTATTCCAGAGCGCTCCAACGACGAATTGTCGATCCTCGCCGAGATGGCGGTGACCGCGGCCGAACAGGCTGTCTCTTATACACCTCT
>NZ_QPFS01000005.1:0-84178 GCF_010906995.1 Rhodopseudomonas sp. WA056
TGACGGTGACGAGATCGCGGATCTTCTGCCCGGCGACGAGATCGCCGTTCGCCTGTGCGGCTTCGAAATGCTTCACGACCTCGTCGATCACCCGATACTTCACCTCGTCGGCGCAATGCGGCGACATAGTCGGCGACGACCAGGTCTTCGGCAGCGCGTCCTTGAGCTGCGACATCGATTTGCCCGGCGCGCGGTCCAGCATCTCGCAGATCGCGATCGCCGAGACGAGGCCGTCGTCATAGCCGCGGCCGAGCGGCGCGTTGAAGAAGAAGTGGCCGGACTTCTCGAAGCCGGCGAGCGCGTTGCTCTCGTTGGTGCGGCGCTTCATGTAGGAGTGGCCGGTCTTCCAATATTCGGTCCTGGCGCCCTGCCGTTGCAGCACCGGATCGGTCGCGAACAGGCCGGTGGATTTGACGTCGACCACGAAGCGCGCGTTGGGGTGGATCGCCGACATGTCGCGCGCCAGCATCACCCCGACCTTGTCGGCGAAGATCTCCTCGCCGGTGTCGTCGACCACGCCGCAGCGGTCGCCGTCGCCGTCGAAGCCGAGGCCGAGATCGGCGTTGTGCTGCAGCACCGCGTCGCGGATCGCGTGCAGCATCTCCATGTCTTCGGGGTTCGGATTGTATTTCGGGAAGGTGTGGTCGAGCTCGGTGTCGAGCGGGATCACCTCGCAGCCGATCGCTTCCATCACCTGCGGGGCGAACGCGCCGGCGGTGCCGTTGCCGCAGGCGACCACCACCTTCAGCTTGCGCTTCAGCCTGGCGTGTTTGGTCAGGTCGGCGATGTAGCGCGCCGGATAGTTCGGGTGAAAGACGTAGGAGCCGCTGCCGGCCTTGAACTCGGCGCCGAGTACGATCTGCTTCAGCCGGTTCATCTCGTCGGGGCCGAAGGTCAGCGGCCGGTTGGCGCCCATCTTGACGCCGGTCCAGCCGTTGTCGTTGTGCGAGGCGGTGACCATCGCGACGCACGGCACGTCGAGATCGAACTGCGCGTAATACGCCATCGGCGTCACCGCCAGCCCGATGTCGTGCACCTTGCAGCCCGACGCCATCAGACCGGCGATCAGCGCGTATTTGATCGACGCCGAATAGCTGCGGAAATCGTGCCCGGTGACGATCTCCTGCGGCCGGCCGAGCTCGGCGATCAGCGTGCCGAGCCCCATGCCGAGCGCCTGAACGCCCATCAGGTTGATCTCCTGGCCGAACAGCCAGCGCGCGTCGTATTCGCGGAAGCCGGTGGGCTTGACCATCGGCTCGGATTCGTAGGCGTAGGTATTGGCCGTCAGAAGCGGCTGCGGCGTCGGAAACATCGGCGGACAACTCACACAACGATAGAACAGGGATGCGGGTTTGCGGAAAGCCCGCGCGACGCCGGCCGTCAGGCCCTCCGGTAGTCGTCCTCGATGCGAATGATGTCGTCTTCTCCGAGATAGCTGCCGGTCTGGACCTCGATCAGCTCCAGCGGGATCTTGCCCGGGTTCTCGAGCCGATGGGTCGCCCCGATCGGGATGTAGATCGACTCGTTCTCGTGAACGTGCTTGACCAGATCGTTGACCGTGACCAGCGCCGTGCCGCGCACCACGATCCAGTGCTCGGAACGGTGGTGATGCTTCTGCAGCGACAGCCGGCCGCCGGCCTTCACCACGATGCGCTTGACCTGATGCCGGTCGCCGGTGTCGAGCGACTGGTAGCTGCCCCAGGGACGATGCACCCGCAGATGCTGCTGGGTCACTTCCGGCGCCACCGTCTTGAGTTTGGCGACCAGGCGCTTCAGGCCGTTGGCATCCTTCTGGCGCGACACCAGGATCGCGTCCGTGGTCGCCACCACCACCAGATCGTCGACGCCCTCCAGCGCCACCAGCGCCTTGTCCGAGGTCACGTTGCAATTGCGGCTGTCCTCGAACACCGCCATGCCCTGCGCGGCATTGCCGTGGTCGTCCTTGTCGGACAGCTCCCACACCGCGTGCCACGAGCCGACATCGGACCAGCCGCAATCGACCGGCACCACCGCGGCGCGCGCGGTCTTTTCCATCACCGCGTAGTCGATCGAAATCGCCCTGGCCCGGCCGAACGCCTCCGGCGCGAGCGTCACAAAGCCGAGATCGCGGCCGGCGCCCGTCACCGCCTCGGTGATGCTGGCGATGCTGTCGGGATCATGCTGCCGGTACTCGTCCAGCAGCGAGGCCGCGCGGAACATGAAGTTGCCGCTGTTCCACAGATAGCCTTGCTCGACATAGGTCGCGGCCGTCGCCGCGTCGGGCTTCTCGACGAATGTCCCGACCTTGAACACGCCGTCGGTGATCCGGTCACCCGGGCGAATATAGCCGTAGTCGCTCGCGGGCCGTTCCGGCTTCACCCCGAAGGTGACGATGAAGCCCTCGTCGGCGGCGACCTTGCCGGCGCGGCAGGCCTCGACAAAGCTGCGCGTATCGCGGACCACATGATCCGCCGCCAGCGCCAGAACCACGGCATTCGCATCGCGCTGATCGGCCAGGACCGCACCGGCGGCGATCGCCGGGCCCGAATCCCGGCGCGCCGGCTCCAGCAGGATATCGGCCTCGATGCCCAGCTCGCTGAGCTGCTCCAGCACGATGAAGCGATAGCCCGTATTGGTCATCACGATCGGCCGACCGAACAGCGCAGGATCGGATACCCGCAGCAGCGTCTCCTGAAACGTCGAGCGCTTCCCGAACAGCGGAAGGAACTGCTTCGGACGCACCTCCCGCGACGCAGGCCAAAGCCGCGTCCCCGCGCCGCCGCACATGATCAGGGGCACGCACCTACGATCGTTCGCAGACTTCCAGACACCGTTCATCGAAAACACCCAACTGTGATAACGATCTGCTCGTGGTTGACGTCCACGATCTGGTCGAAAAGCCCACTGCGGTCATCCATCCGCCATCGTCGCTCGTCCGACATATCGTCTCAACGCCACAGCAGTCAGGAACGCCACAGACCTCATCCCGCACCCGTCCGACAGGTCGCACGACGCTCGACTCTGAGATGCGGCCTCTCGACCATCAAGATGAGGTCCGTGGCGTAACGATGAATATCTCTGTCAGGCACGGCGCGGCGTCGCGATCTCGTTCTCTGTGGCGGCAAGCGAGCTGGGACCGACGTCCCGCACGCCTCCTCCGTTGTAGACGACCACCAGACGTTCCCCGTCCTCGGACTGGCTGACGGGGACGGCTTGCTCGACCTGCGGCTCCTCGTCCGCCGGCGCCGCAGGCGCAATCGCAACTTCATCGACGAGTCGAGCCTCGGCTTTGTCGCCGATCTCGGCAGGCACCGGAATCGCCGCGATCATCGTCTGGTCATTGGTGGGCGCCGGATACTCCTCCTTCGCCCTCCGCAGCGGCAGTCCCCATCGTCGTCTTGCCACGGGATTCGACGGAACTCGGGCCGTTTCAGGCGGCGCTGACCTCTCGGGCGTTTCTGACCTCGGGAATATCGGGGTCACCCGATGGTCCGCCTGACTGGGCTCGATCGGCGGCGCCACAGGCTCCGGGCTGTGCCGGTCGCGTTCCGGCTCCGCATCCGCCAGCTTCCACGTCATCGATCTCGCAGCGACCCGCGCGGATTTGAGCTGGGACTGGACGTTGATCGCGTACATGCTCGGCGGAGAAAAGAAGATCTTGGTGACGACCGGGACGATTTCGAGGAACACGACGAAAAGCCGTATCATCCACGAGAACAAAGTGATCGCCGGCCCTTCCTGCGGATCACTCTTCAAGGCCTGATAGGCCGTCAGTCTCACCAAGGGATCATTGCTGTCCTTCCTTTGCTGGACGAAGGAGCCTTCCAGCGTGCGTTCGCGATAGCGCTGCACCTTGGCCTCGCGCTGGCTTTCCAGCATCTGGAAGTTCGCGCGTGCCGTGTCCACCTGGTTCTGGATGGCCGCCCGCTTGGCCGCGAACTCCTGCCTCTGTTCTTCCCGTTGCGCCAGGTCCGCCGCCACGCGCGCCGCCGCGTCATTCTTGATGCGTTCGCGCCTCGCGACGATGTCCGACAATTCCGCCTGGCGCGACTGCAGAAGGATTTCCGCCGCCTCCTTCTGCTTCTTGGCGAGTTCGTAGCGTCGCCCGGCCCCGGCTCGCCCGCTATTGGTCGGCCGCAGCTTTTCACCGAACTGCTCCGCGCTCATATCGAGGGACTGCTCCCTGATCGTCTCCTCGAGCTCTCTGACCTCGCCACGAACGCCGACTTCGCGCTCGGCGAGCGCCTTCAACTCGCGCTCGACATCCGGATCCGCCGCGGCAGGATTCTCGGAGGGGACCGGCGCCTGCGCCAGCAGCTCACGCTGGTGCTGTTCGATCGCGGTCAGTTGGGAGCGGCTTTCCGCGATCTCCCGGTCGAGCCCCGATGCGTATTTGTCGATCTGCTCGAAGATCGGGCGATTGCCGGCGACCCGATCACGATCGATCTTCTGCGAGATCGCATCGGAAAACAGCGCGAGCTCGAGAAACAGAGCAATTACCCAGGCGAGCCCCAGCGAGATCGCCAGACGCGCAGCGATCCTCACGAACTGCCAAACCGAGCGCCTCAGCCCCTCCCCGGCCGTCCCGGATTGATCGTCGTCCAACCAGAACGCGCCCTGCACGAACCAGTCGGACTGAAACAACGCACGATCGAACATCATCACGGTGAGCGCGATCACCACCGCAATGGATGATCGCAGCGCCGTCGAACCGACGATATAGCCGAGGGCGTAGTACGAGACCCCGAACACCACCAGGAACGAAAGGCAGAGCGAGAAACCGATCTGCATGGCCCAGATTCGGTCGGTCGGCGGGCAGCGGGCGATCAGCTCCCGGTCGACCCCGGCAATGAAATAAAGCAATCGTTGGAGCATGTTTCACCCCTCTATGAACCGGATTCAGGCCGTTCACGGCCGACGCCCGCAATGAAGATCGAACACCTTTTGGAGGCGCCGGGCAATGAACTGATTAGTCAAAGGTTAACTGAACTGGGAAAAAGCCGGTGAAAGAGCGCTTCGCTCTCCGACTGCGCGGCACAACCAGTTATCTCGACGCGGCCGGTTGACATATATGTCAACGCGTCTGCTTGCCGATCAACTAATCGGAGCAGGTCACACCGCCGACCGGACTCGTTCGAGGCCTGTCGAGCCTTTATACCAATAGCGATCGACCAGCTTGAAATCACCGACGCTCCGGACGGCCCGGCCGCGGATGCAAAGGTCGTCGTTCACAGCGAAGCGTCCCGCCGTCGGCGATCGGCCTCGAGCACGAAGAAAAGTCCCCAGTATGTGTCGTTCAGGTCCGGACGAAGCGGCACCCGGCTTGCCCGCTCGTGGACAGGCCATCGCGCAACCAGCCGGTACCCAACGGCTTCCATGCCCGCAATCGTCGCCGCCAGACTGTGGAGTTTGCAGGCGTGCACATAGCCGTCGCCGACCTGCGTCGTCACGATCGGATCCGCCCGCGAGAACGGCGTTCGGTTGACGACCACCAGGCGCGGCAGTTCGGCGAGCCTGGCGAGGATCACCGCCAGTTCGTCTTCAAAATAGTGCAGCGCCCCGGAGACGATGAACAGATCGACCCCGGAGGCGTCTTCCATCCGCCGGGAAAACCCGATCCGGTTTTCGTGTCGCGATTGTGCGAACTGCAGCACGATCTCTTCCTTGTCCGGCAGATCATGCACCATCCAGCGCAGCGTCGCAGGCAGTCGCAGTTCGCGGTCGTAGGGGTAGAACAAGTTGCCGATCCCGCCGCCGAGATCGAAGATGCGCGACAGGCCCGGCGCGTAACCAGACAAATAGAACAGCACCGGGTAGTCGCTCTCGCGCGTCACATCGGCAAACTGCTTGAGCTGGCTCACGACGTCGGAGTGCTCGTGACCGGCCGGTATGAACCTGCGGATATACTTGGTCGCCGTCTCGATGTCCGGGAAGGGCTGATAGACACACAGAAGCGCCCTCAACCAACGCTCGATCACCGGGTAGCTCGCCGCCAGACCGATCAGCCGCGCGCCATGGGGCAATCGCGCGAGCGCCCGGAGACCGATTGCGGTGGTGGAGCCGATCATGACGCGCAATTTCTGAAATCCCATCACCACCCTGCCCTTCCAATCTGCCGCCGTCCGCATCGGTCATTTGAATGATGCGCGATTTCCGGCGTGATCGCGACCTCTACTGTTGCTCACCATGCCGAGGTGCCGCGGCCGATCGCCCTCACCCGCTCGACATCTGCAACCACAATTGGCGTTGATACGCAGACCTCCATTTCGGACGCTTGCCGCCCTGTCGGGCAGAACCGTTTGCAGGCCGCCCGACCAGCGAAAACTGCTGCGCCAAACGGAAACAAGATCCCGAGACTCTTAGTCAATCCTGAAGGTGTTTGTTAACCCAATGCCCCTTCCAATGTGGATCGCAGCGGGCGTGCCCTGCCCTCGCCCGAGTTAACCTCGCACAATGATCCCGACGCACAGCGAGCGTTCCCGGCGTTGGAAATGGAAGGGCAACGACCGGCGAACGTCCGTTGTGAATGACGCGCAGAAAGCGTTCACACAACCACCGGCTGCATTCTATCTTGAACGAACGCGGGTGCTGGTGGACGATACGCGTCGAGCGACGGGGCGCTGAACGAAAGCGGGAAATGCAACATTCGGCCACGACGCGACCGAATTTGCACGGGAATCTGGTCGGGCTGCCGGTGGGGATTCCGGCAGCTTTGTAGAAGCCTGCGGCAATCGAGCGGGCCCTGCAGAGCTAAGTCTGATCGTAAGGGGAGCGCGCGGGGACACGTGACGATCGAGGATCTGCTGCGGCAAGGGGTGATACGACGGATCGAGGTGGATCTCGGAGCGGGCGAGCAGCCCGCCCGGCTGCTGTACGGCACCCCCAGTTTCATCGGATGGCTGGAGAACCTGCTGGGGGGCGCGGAGCCCGAGCAACGGCTCGGCGAGGCGACACCTGCCGAACAGGTCGACGCGCTGTTCTACGCCTATATGGCCGGACGACCATTGGTTTATGTCCGACAATTCAGAATGATACGCGTCGAGCAAAGTGCCGTATGGGAGCTGAAGACCCCCGACGTGCGCATCTTCGGCTGGTTCTTGCGCAAGGATTGTTTCGTGGCGGTTTTCGGCGATTGGACCGACCACGTGAAAGATCACAATTTATATAAAGGTTACCGCACATCAGTCCGCCGAATTCGACGAGAATTGGGTATAGATTCTACCCTGTGTGTCACAGGGAGTTCGCCCGATGACGTCATTTCGATGTGAACTTGGCGGCCATTCAACAACTACGACGCGTACTTCGACCTCGTTTCAAGCTGCCGGCTCCGGCGCTTCAGCGGCACGCGAACAGACGGTGGCGATGCCGGCCGGTCAATTAGCTGGCCGGCTCGGCGACTCGGGCCGCTCGCTTGCCGATGACGAAAGCTGCGCCGCACGGATACTGAATTTGATTAGGTCGGCTCCGTCCCGAGCCGAGGTGCAGGATTGTCGCCGGGCGCTTTCCGGCGCTGCACCCATGCGATCTGTCGATCGGAACGTTCAGACGACACGCGTTGAAATGCCCGGTCAGGCCCTGCGCGCTCACTGAGACATCCGGCTCAGTCGGCCTTTTGGCCCGAATGCTTTTCCGACACCCTATTATTCAAGCGAGTTAAAATGGAACGGTATGGATATTGTATCTTCTGCGACGACATTCGCACCGAAGCCGGCGGAAAACTCAGCTTTATCGGCTGCTACAACTCGGCGATGTTCGTGAAGAACGAGTTTCCTCTGTCGCTGCCCAAACTGTGTGTGCACTTCAACGTCTTCTCGCCCGCCGACCAGCCTTACAGATCGCTGCGGGTCCGATGCTATCTGCCGGGCGAAGACAAACCGATCGCCGAGGAGACGATCGAAGTCCCTGCGCTGCAGGACCAGATCAATCTTCTCACCAGCCTGCCGAAAGATCAGCCGATGATGCCATTCATCGTGGTTGCGGCGAGCCTGATCTTTTCGCCTTGCGAAATCAAATCGGCCGGCATGATCCACGTGCGCGCCGTCATCAACGACAGCCCGACCGAACTGCATCTCGGATCACTCGCGGTCTCGTCGCAGGCAACGATTCCGGTCGCCCTGGAGCAAGGACAAGCCGCCATCAACTGAGGGCCGCCGATCGCCGGACGCCCTTCCACGACATTACTCGTCGCCGGCGCGCCGGCATCGAACACGCCGGCCCCGCCCTTGATCGCAGCCGGCTATCCCGCCCGCCATCCTGTGCGGGGCAGTGACCGACCTTCGGTGATCGAGATCCGGACGAGGACCGCAAGCGTCTCGGGCCCGGACGGCAACCCGGGCTACCAAACTTGCCCCGACCTTCAGATTGTCTGAGCTGTCCGACGTGAACGAGCCCGCACGGCGCCGGCTGCCGGCGATATGTCATTTCCGTGACGGGCGATGCACTGATCGAGCGACTGCAGCACTGAAACTGATCGGCTGAACTGTCGCGCGGGGCCACAGATCCGGGCCGTCGACGCCGCGCGCCCGCGGGACGAGAGCCCTACTCCGCGGCTCCCGAGAAGCTCTGAAAATTGGAATTGCGAGCGCGCTGGTCGGGAAGATGGTCATTCTTCACCGAGCAGATGTTCACGACCTTGATCTGTCCGTAACTCAGCGTGGAAGTCGTCACCGGCTCATTCTGCCCGGCATGGCGTTCTGGCTGTCGGAGCTCGAACGACAGCTCCATGTCCATCGCCCAGGCCAGATCGGCCAGACTCCGTAAGGTGAGATTGCTTTCGCCGGAGAGCTGGCGATTGATGACGGAACGATTGACGCCGAGACGCTTGGCGAGTGCCTGTTGGGTCAGGCCGTCCCTCTTCTTTTCTGAAAGCACCTTGAGCAATTCGTCTCGTACGCGGGCAATAAACCGTCCTGCCTTCTGCGCACGACCGCCGATATCGAAATGATAAGACGTCACTGCGGAACCTCCTACCCAGCCGCGATCCTCAATACAAAGTGGCGCCGTCCAATCAGTTGCAAGTAGTGTTCATTGTGCACCAAAGCAGCCGGGTTGACAGCCCTTTTGTCGGATTGCCGATTGAATACACGCGGAGTGTTGCTGAATATCCATCCCCGGACGACGCCCGGCCCCAAGTCTTGAGATTTAGTAGGTTCTTGCCGGGCTACGGTTCAACCGAACTGGATATCGGACCAATTCTTCCGAGGACTTTCGCGCCCCCCAGGACGCTTCCTGAGCGAACGCTTCAGAATCTTGCCTAAGGCAAGGGCCGCAGCGGCGTCAGCCGTTAGAAGGAAGCGGCGTCAGCCGTCAAAAGGAGATGGCGGGACTGACGTCCCGCCATCCGAAGGCACCTTAGTGCTGAGAGGTGAACGCGACGTTGTGCGAGCCGAACTGCGCCGTCACGGAGGTGTTGGTGACGGTGGCGGAGTTCTGGGCGGTCACGGCGTAGTTGCCGGTACCGACCTGGACGGTCGCCTGGGTGTTCAGCGCGCCGATCATCGGCTGCAGGCCGGTGCTCTGGGCGGCGACCGCGGTATTGCTGTTGCCGAACTGGGCGATCAGCGATCCGTTGGCGCCGACATTGAGCGGATTGGCGATCTGGTTGGTAAAGGCGCGGTTCTTCGAGCCGGCCTGGATGGTCGCCGCGGCGTTGGTGGTGAGCGACGCCGGCGCGTTCTTCTGCAGGGTGACGGCGCTGTTGCGGTCACCGAGCTGGATGGTGGCCTGACCGTTCAGGCCGTTCTGCTGGCTGACCAGCGCGGCGTTCTTCTCGCCGAACTGCGCGACCAGCGAGTCGTTCGACACCGGCAGAGCGCTGACGCCGTTCTGCATGGTGATCGCGGCGTTCTTCTTGCCGACCTGGATGGTCGCGGCGTTGTTGTTGACGCCGTTCAGCGCGATCGCCTGGGGAAGGTTAGCGGTCGCGGACACCGTGCCGTAAGCCGGCTTTGTCGTCGGGCTATTCCACGGGCCGAACTGCTTGTTCTCAACACCGACCAACACCGTATCCGAGACGGAAACCGACAGCGGTGCACGAGCGCCTTCCGAGTTCTGCACCGTCAGAGCAGAGTTGCCCTTACCCACCTGCAGGGTCGTCGCTGCGTTGGTGCCGCCCGAGACCGCCGGCGCAGTGTACGGCCAAGAGTACGGGCCGTAGCTGGTGGTGCCCGGCTGATGCAGACCGCCGAAATCCCAATACGCCTTGGTGGTCGTGATCGAGCCCGAGAGCGAGCCATCGTTCGCCGCGAAGCTCGGCGAGCCCTTGGTGCTCTGCAGGGTCATCGCCTTGTTGCCGACGCCGATCTGGGTGGTGAGCGCCGAGTTGGTGGCGCCCTGGGCGTTGGCCAACTGGCCGGTCGCCGACAGGTTGCCGTAGCCGAACTGCATCGTGCCCTGATCGTTGCCGCCGCCGGCCTGACCGGCGAACGACCGGTTGAAGCTGCCGAACTGCAGGGTCGCCGACTCGTTGTTGCCACCGGCGGCACCGATCTGGCTGGTGGCGGCGAAGTTGCCGACGCCGACGCTCAGAGTGGTCTGGTTGTTGTTGCCGCCGGTCTGGCCGACCAGCGCGCTGTTGAAGGCGCCGAGCTGGGTGGTCGAGGAGGTGTTCTTGTTAGCGCCGGCGTTGTCCTGCGAGGTCGCCGCGAAGTTGTTACCGCCGACCTGCAGCGTGGTCTGCTTGTTGTTGCCGTCCTTCTGATTGACGATCGAGCCGTTGAACGCGCCGAACTGGGCGGTCGTCGAGTCGTTCGGCGTGGCGGCGCTCTGCCGGCCCTTCTGCGAGGTGACGGCGAAGTTGCGCACACCGCCCTGCACGGTGCCCTGCTTGTTGTTGCCGCCGGTTTGCAGCGCGACGGCGCCGTTCTGCACGCCCATCTGCAGGACGCCCGACTCGTTGGTCTTCGACGAAGCGGCGCTCTGCGCGGTCAGCGCCGAGTTACCGCGACCGAGCTGAACGGTGCCCTGCTTGTTGTTACCACCGGTCTGGCCGGCGATCGCCTGGTTGGTCGACCCGGCCTGCACGATGAACGACTCGTTGCTGGCGGCGGAAGCCAGCGACGTCGTGGCCAACAGAACGGCCAGCGTTGTCAGCATTCTCATGACTTATTCCCTGTTATCCGAAGCGGGGTCGACGACCATCGCCGCCCTCGAAATCGATTTAACTCCAACTTAACTATTCGGACAACCGTAAACCGGTTATTTACTTTAACCGTCAACCTAACCGGGCAGCGCAGCCCAACTAACAGTCAGCTAACAGGTCGGTTTTTGAGGAATCGGGGCGCTGACGACCGGCCGCCGTCCGGCGCGTTGACATGCAAGTCAACGCGCCGCGCCTCCGCAGCTCGCCGGTGTTGACTCATATGTCAACACCGCCGGAACTCCGCGAAAAGCAGTGCACTTCAAGGCGAAAAATCGTGACTTTTGCGATTCTTTGGCCGACACAGCGAGCCGGCCGATGACAAATTAATTCAACTCGCAGTCCACTCTTGTAGAGGTTGTTAAACCGCGTTTAACTACCCGCGCCTTGGGAGGCGAGCGAAGCCGATCAAACGGTTTTGTCCGCCTTAGCCAACGAAGACGACGTCACTTTCGAATTCCGAACTACGCAAGTCGATTAGTTCATACCAGTTCACGCGTTTCCAGAGCCGCTGTTTCGATGTTTGCCGCGTCACGACATATCAGCCGCCTCACCCGATGCAGTACGGGCCTGCTGCTGATTCTGATCTGGTCGTCCGACGCCGGAGCGAGCAACACGATGGGACTCGACTGCGAGATCAGAAATACGCCGGACGGCGATCTGCTGCGGCTCGACGCGATCGTCCACGCGCGAAACGCTGCGGCCGGCGAATATCGACTGACCGTCTTCAAACAATCGCCAGGCGGCGTGAGCCAGAACGCCCAGAGCGGGACTTTCGAATTCGCCGGCCCGGCGGACGAGGTGGTGACAAGCGTCATCGTCGATCGGTCGCCAGACGCACAGCTTCGGGCTGAACTAACGATAAGATCCAATCAAGGGAGCGCATCATGTGTTTCGCCATGACATCGCGATTCTACTCGATGGCCGCCGTGCTGGCCGTCGCAGCCGCGGGCCTTGGACACGCGACGATCGCACGCGGAGAAACCGCTTATATTTCGCAGGCCACCGGCAATGGCGGCAGCCCTGTGATCGGATTAGCGCCCTCGTTGCTCGGTAACAGTACCGCGGCGAGCTTTGCAGGCGGTAATAAGCAGAAGCAGTCTCTTCCGGAGATGGCTGCGCCCAGAGTGAGCGGTGGAAATTACGCAAGCACGCTGCAAATCGGCTCCTACAACTCCGTTTTCCAGGCTCAGCACGGCTTCGGAAACGTCTCCAACGTGGGCATTATCGGCGGTCATCACAATGCGGTGGGCGTGTTGCAGAGTGGCAACAACCTTCGCTCCAATCTTGTGCTACTTGGTACGTCTGGAACGTCGGTCGGCGTCCTACAGGGAAATGGTGCAGCGCCGCTGAACCTACTTGTCGGACGATTACCGAACGGCGCACTGCTGATCGGAGGCTTGCCGATCAGGCGCTGAAGACGAATTGTTTGTAGCTTTTAGGAGGATGGGATGAAGTCGAAATTTCTGCTAGCCGCTGCTGCGTTGGTGATTCTCACGGCGCCCAGCCTTGCGACCGAACAGATTTATCGCCCGGTCAGCCCGACCTTCAATGGTAATCCGCTCAACGGCAACTTCCTTCTGAGCACCGCCCAGGCCCAGGGGATGGGGGCCAAATCCGGCAGCAACAACACGCCCGACCTGTCCGGATTGAGCTCGGCGCTGAGCAATATCGGAAGCGGTTCGTCCGTGATCGTGATCGGCGGTACGCCGACAACTGCTTCGACCAGCCCGTAACCGAGCGTCAACATTGCTCGGTCAGTATTAAGTTAGTTGAACGGGGGGCGGCGGCGATGGATAGCAGAGCCGGATCATTGGCGTGTGTCTTGCTGGCTGTTTCCTTGGGTGGATGCGCTATCACCGGAACTGACAAGGATCCGGTGACGCCGCCCGCAACCATGGTTGCGTCGACCAAGACCGGCGTCGTGCTCGAACAGCTTCCGCCTCCGACCAAGAAGCTCGATGTCGCCGTTTACAATTTTCCCGACCTCACCGGTCAGAACAAGTCGAACGACAACTTCGCGGAATTCTCGCGCGCCGTCACTCAGGGCGGCAGCTCGATTCTCACCGACGTGCTGCTGACGGCCGGCGGCGGCCACTGGTTCGACGTCGCAGAACGCGCCGACCTGCAGCCGCTTCTTCAGGAACGCCAGATCATTCAGAATACGCGGTCGGCCCTGCAGGGCGACAAGGCACAGAGCCTGCCACCGCTGCGATTCGCCGGCGTGCTGCTCGAAGGCGGCATCATCGGATACGACACCAACGAAACCACGGGCGGAATCGGGGCGAACTACCTCGGCCTGGGCGGCAGCGCGCAATATCGGCAGGACATCGTCACCGTGTCGTTGCGGGCGGTGAGCGTTCAAACCGGCCGCGTGCTCGCCGCCGTGACGACGACAAAGATCATCTACTCCGTGAACATCAGCGGCACCGGCTTCAAATATGTGGCGATCGACAGCCTGCTGCAGGCCGATGCGGGCTTTACCAAGAACTCGCCGACCACCCTTGCGGTGCGCGAAGGCATCCAGCTCGCCGTGTACTCGCTGATCTTCGAGGGCGTGAAGAAGGATCTCTGGAACTTCAAGGATCCGGCCGCCGGCTCAGCCTTCATGCGTGAACTCGAGCTGCAAAGGAAGGCGGCTCTTCCCACCGCCCCGGCCGGTATGTGATCCGGGACTGACCTTTCGCAGATTCCGGCGCAGGTCGAAGCTCGAACGAACCGCCCAGGCGCGACGAAGGCAGCTATCCGCAGGGCGAAAATGTCGACCGGTCGGATGCGACGCGCGCTTGGTCCCGTCGCGCAAATTGGTCGGGCGAGCGCCCCTCACGTCAACGGTTGCTTCTGCCGTTACGATAGCGCCCCCGACGTCAGCCGAGACTACCGTCGCAACGATCTCAGCGTGTCGGCGGCCTGGCTTGTTGGGTGGCGCTGTAGCAGGCTTGCGACGACGAGTTGCTCGGATCGCAAGACACCTGGCCGCTGCTTCCGGCCGGAGCCGGGGATCCGCCCAATTCGGGCGAGCCCTTCTTCGCCGCGGCCGGCTTCAGGCCGCCGGGCGCTGTCTTCGGAGCAACCAATCCGCTCTCCGGTGACAGCTTGGGGATTTCACCCGCACGGGTCGCAAGCGGCGGAAGCATGCCGTGCGGCTGCTGAACATAGACCTCGTTGGCGAGCCTGAAGGCTCCCGTCTGATCGGCCGAGGGCGGCTTTGCGACGTCGCTATCCGAAACGAGACCACCGACGCTCATCACCGCCAACAGCATTGCCGGATACGACATCTGCTTCTCCCTCGCGATGGGAGATCGTCCGCCTTCGGACGACTCTCTCGATCATCGTCCTTAGCACCGCTGATCGCAAAGGCGAAGCCTTCGGCCGGAGAGCGCACGCCTCGCCGGAAACCGCTCGGCCTGCGGGCTGCTACCGGCGCTGACTGACGATGGCGCTGTTCTGAGATCCTTGCTGGATGATGTAGGACGAATTCGCGCCGCCAATCTGCGCCAATACGGCGGAGTTCAGACTACCGGACTGAGCGACCATCGATACGTTCGCCTTACCGGGATCAGGCATCGCCGCGGCAGCCCGCATCAACCGCGCCGCACTTTCGATCGTCACCGGGACAGCGGTGGTTCGAGCCGATCCAGTGGGCGCCTGCTGCGCTTTGCCGCCGGCGGGCTGACTCACATAGGCTTCGCTGGCCCACACCGGGTGATGTGCTGCAAACAGGACAGTGGCAACTGACAGTATCCGGATGGTCCGCATCGGTGCTCCCCCTCGAATCCGCTCAGTATCGGACGCGGTTCCTTTCGAAATCGTAAGAGCACTGACCGTCCCCCCCTGAACTGGCAGGGGCGACTCATCGTTCCAATGTCGAATGACGGCACGCAGCTACGCGCACCTCAAGGCTCGCAAAACTCGATGGCGTCGGCAATCTAAAGGGCGAAAATCAACCAGCCGATACCGGCCCACAGTCCGGAGCTGATGAAGACCGCGGCCGCCCACGGCCAAGGAGACGAGTACCGGAGCCCTGCTGGCTGGCCCAACGGTCGGCCCGCCTCGTCTTCCGCTTTTCCGAAGGCCGATTCGGGAACTTCGGAGAATGAAATTCCAGAGCTCTTCATGACCCCCTCCGCCCAACAACGTGACATTGAGCATCAAAGGTTAAAGCGAGCTTGCGAACTGATCACGAATGCCGGCCGCTCGGCGGCAGAAACGGAAAGGTAAGCTGCGATCAGCGGCATTCGGTGCTGACAGACGTCGCATAGGCATCCGGCGGTTACGAGCGGTCCCGACCTGTCTGTCCCCGGTGAAGCCACCCGAGACTCAGCGCAGGGAGCCTGCGCGCGCGGAGGTCCGCCCGAAGCGGAATTTGCGAACCCGGGGGCGGTTCTGCAGTCCGGCGCCCGCGACAGCGGCCGCCCTTGCATCAGAACTCAGGTCGATCAAAGCGAGCTGGCGGGTCACCGGGCTGTGCACCGACACGCTCCAACTGCCGCGGTCATCGAGCGGCACACGGAACAGCTTTGGATCGAGCAGGAAGCCGGTTCCGACAGCCTTCGCCACGGCCTCCTTCCGGGTCCATCCGCGCAGGAACAGATCATTGCGGACCGATTTTTCCAGGCGATGCAGGCAGGCGGCCTCGTGCTGCTCGAAGATGGTGTCGACCATTTCGGAGTAGTCCGCCGCGGCGTCGCGATCCTCGACGTCGACTCCGACGGTCCCAGCCCTCGAGATGGCGATCAGTCCGGTCCGCCGGCTATGCGAGATGTTGAAATCGATTTCTGCCGCACGCCCCGCGACGAACGGCCGGCCGTGGGCTCCGACGAGGATGGGGACCGCCTCGGCAGCCGTGTCCAGTAGTTCGGACAGACGCAGCCGCAAGGCCGTGTGCATCACGCCGTAGCGATAGCGATCGTCAGCATGGATGAATGCGTCTGCCGCGACCGTCTCGCGCGGATCCAGGATTTGCCAATCCACCGCCCCGGCCTCTTCGAAGCAGATCTCCCAGATCTCAACCGGTTCGCTCATTGAGCAATGCCTGGTCTAGTTGGCCGAACCGACGCCCAACCGCGGGCCGGTCGGAATCAGGCTCTCGATTTCCGTCACCGATCTGACCTCGGCGAAATCTGCGCTGGGCTCTGTCCCGGGCTGGATCAGATGCTCGACGAGGAACTGGAGCACAAGCGTATCAACGATCAGGTGCATGCGCTCCGGCGCGATGCGCTTGGGAGCCAGCGGCCGCCAATGGCGCCATCGATCTTCGGTGTAGAGCTGATCGGAGAAGTCCGAGTGCCTCGCACCGTCGACCATGAACACTCTCGAGCCGGACGAGCGGGCAAGCGCCAGCAGGCAGCCGAAATCTTCCCATCCGATCTTGGTCTCGTAGTTCGGACGATGCGACCATTGACGTTCGGATGGCTGCAGCGACGCGTACATCGCCAGGAGCGGCCGCCGAAGCCCTGCCGCAGCGGGCGTGTGGATCACCCAGCCATCGAGATTGACGCCGGCCGCCAAGCGCGCGTCGAGCGCAATGGCTCTCGCCGCGACCGCGCCGCCGAACGAATAGCCGACCACCGCAATCCGGGAGACGTCGGCGCCTTCAAGCATCGCCGACGCTGGTCGGGCGCTGAGCCGATCCAGAACCCGCTGGAGCTTGTCGAATCCCAGCCGGGTTCGGCGCTCACTCGTGGACGGGAAGCTCGCGTAGTCCTGCGCGGTCTGCATGCTGAACGGCGCCAACCGGACCGCCTCGTCCGCAGCGTCCGTCGCAGGATCCGGCCGGTCATGGCTGATGTCGTCCATGGCGACGACGATGAAACCCGCGCCGGCGATGGCGGAGAGCAACACATCATTTTCGGAGCGGCGACCTCCCCACGAGGGAATGTAGATCACCAGAGGGAGCCCCCGATCGGGACGGTCTGCCTTCATCGCCGGGTGCGGCATCGGCAGGCTCGGCCGCCAGATCCGAACCTCGATTCCGGTCTGCCGTCCGGAGTCCGCCAAGACGACCTCCCCGACACGCGCCTGATCGGTCGGGCCGACGAGCTTCGAGGCGCGGCGTTCGGCCCAGATCGAGCCTCCTACCACAGCAGCCACCGCAAGCCCTGCAACGACGAGGAGAAGCAAGACGGCACCTCGGCGCATCGTTCAGCCGAGCCCCTGCCGGAGACTTCCAGCGGGCACGTCGAAATCCCTGCTCGACGACAACATCGCGCCTGTCCTCAGCCGGCGGAGCGCTCCGCCGACCAGCGGCCCTCCCGCCGATCGATCATCCAGCTCATGTATTCGGCGATGGTGGCGACGGCGGGTTCGCGGGTCATGTCGTCGTGCACACCGGGCACGTCGAAGATCCGGAGCTGTCCGTTGACGACCTTGTCCCATCCCAGGCCGCGCTCGAACAACCGTCCGACGCGCGATTTCGAACTCCGGAACAGAACGACTTCGCCGTCATACGGCTGCCAGGGATACAACGCCCTGGCGTCCAGCAGATAGTCCATCAGGCCGTGATTGAGGAAATCCTCGTTGGTTGCTCTCGGACGCGGCGCATCACCGCCCCGGCCGATCAATCGCGCCAGGGGATTGTTCCTGACGATCGAGTACTGCGACATCGCTGCCGCCATGCTCATGTCCCCGGACCTGACCTTTCGAACCCGCGCGATCAGATCGGGGATGATCCTGTCCGTCAGTTGGATTCGCCTCAGGAAACGATCGAACCGGCTCATCGACTCCACGTAGCCGGGCGCGACCGTATCGAGCAGAAAGATCACCGACACTTCGCCGTCGAGACTCTTCAATTGTTGCGCGACCTCGAGCGCGACGTTGCCCATCAGGCAGAGGCTGATCAGATAGTACGGGCCGATCGGATCGTGCGCCCGGATCTGCCGAACCGCATCGGCCGCGATCCTGCGAATGCTGTCCTGATCGAGCGGCGGCAACTCGGCGGCGTCGGCCCACTGCAAGTCGATGAACGGACGTCCCGCCGCCACCCGCTGAACCAGCGGATAGTACAGGGATCTGTTGCTCAACGCGAAGATCGGCGGCAGCTTGCCTTCGGATTGCAGCACGCAAGGCTGGAAATAGGGCCGCGTGGGACGTCGGCTCGGCAGTCTGCGCTCGAGCGAGAGCGCAACAGGGGTAGCGACGTCGCCGCTCGGCTGATCGCCCTTCGAGGCCGGAGCCCAGCCCTCCCGGTCGCTCTCGACCAGATCGGCCTGGGCCTCCATCTCCTCGGACCACGCCTTCAGCAGCGTATCGGCGGCGGCGGCGACGTGATGATCGGTGTTGTACTCGCAGGAGATCCGCCACCCCTCCTGTCGCTCCACCAGGAAGAAACTGAATTCGTAGAGGCAACCCGTCGTCACCGACGGCAGCGACACCAGTTCGAGAGCGCCGCGCCGGATCACGCCGACCTGGCTGGTCTCGACATTGGCGGCCTGCGCCGCAAAATTGATGGCGTAGCCGAGCGGCAGGTCTTTCCGATCAGACAGTTCGATGCCGGCGACGATCTCGGCGAATGGCAGCGCCTTGTTGGCCAGCGCTTGCGAGACCTCGTCCCTGATGCGGCGCGCGTGCGTGAGCGGATCGCTGCCCGCCTCGATCCCGAGCCTCAGGACCACGGTGTTGACCACGGGGCCGACCAGATCGAACAGCAACGGATCGTCGCGGTTGGCGACCTGCGTTCCGATGACGATCTCGTCCGTCTCCAGCTTGCGGCCCAGGGCACGCGTCAAGGCCGCACACGCCAGCCCGTACATCGTGAAGCCTTCACGCCGCGCCAGCGCCTGCAGCGCATCCGTCAGCGGCCTCGGAAGAACACGGCTCCTGATCTCGCCGTCGCGGCCGGCATCGAGCACGCGCTGCCTGGTGGGTTTGATGTCGAGGGGACACAGCCCCGACAATTTGCCTCGCCAGTACTGTCGCTCCTCGGTCAGGCCGTCGCTCGCCAGCAACGCCGACTGCCACTGCGCATAGTCCACATATTGCAGGTCCAGTTCGCGCAAATCCGGCCGTTGACCGCGCTCCAGCGCTTCGACCGCGGCGGCGAATTCGCGCGCGATCAGTCCGACCGACCAGCCATCCGCGATGGCGTGATGGAACGTGAGCAGCAGGATCGCCTCGTTCGGCGAGCGCCGAAGCACGGTCGTTCGCCAGGGCGGTGCGACCACCGGATCGAACGCCGCCCTCGCCTCGAGCGACGCCAGCCGCTCCGCCTCCGCCTGGTAGCGGTCGCTCGATAGCTGCGACAGATCAATCAGGGACAGCCTCGGCGAGGCTTCGACGACAATCTGTGAGTAGCCGTCGGCCGAGCGTTCAAACCTCGTCCGGAGCGCCTCGTGCCGGCCGGCGAGAAAGTCCAACGCCTTCTGGATCGTCTGGTCGCGCACCGCTCCCTTCATCAGCCAGCGCATCGCGACATTGGCCAGCGACGAGCCTGGACTGTGACTCTGAAGGTCGAGATAGCGCTCCTGAACGCTGGTGCAGCGGACCGGTTCGATCCCCGGCACTTGCTCGACGACGGAGGGGAGCTGCGTCTTCATGTCGTCCTCACACGGCTCGAGGGACGCCGGAACTCGGCGAGCGATGGAGTCTTCCTGTCCGACGTCTGCGTTCTTGCCGCGACGGAGCCACGTCTCGCCAGATCGCTCATGCTCGGATTGGTCATCAGATCCTGTGCCCTGATCGGCAGTTTGGCTTCCGAAAACCGCGCGGCCATCCGGAAGACATGCAGGCTGGTCGCGCCGAGAGCGAACACCCGGTCATCCGGCTTGATCCCGGTGCGATTTAGCGCCGCTTCGACGATCGCAATGACCTTGGCCAGCACGTCTCGCGCCGGCTCGTCGCGCTCTTCCAGCTTCTCGCTGAAACTGACGACAGTCGACGGAGTGACGATCGCCGCGGACAGAGCTTTCCGGTCCAGTTTGCCATTCGCGGTCTTCGGCAATTCGGCGACTTCAACGAACCGATTGGGAACCATGTAGTGAGGCAGGCTGAGCTGCGCCGTCTGCTGCAGACTGTCGACACTCACCGTCATCCCGGGCTTCGCCACGAAGGCAGCCACCAGCGCGGCGTCGGCAGTGTCGGCATTCTCGACCATGAGGGCGGCGTCCACGATCTCTGGACAGGTTCGCAGGACGGCTTCGATCTCTTCCAACTCGATGCGGAAGCCGCGAATCTTCACCTGCTGGTCGCGCCTGCCCAGCAGTTGAATACTGCCGTCGGCGAGGCGCATCGCCAGATCGCCGGTTCGATACAGCCGCACCGTTTCGCCATCCTGCAGCGTCATCACCGGAAACGCTGCAGCCGTCAGATCGGGCCGATTGACGTAGCCTTTGGCGAGCCCCGTTCCGCCGATGCACAGCTCTCCCGGCGTGCCCGCTGGCGCCGGCGTCCCGTCGTCGGTCAGAATGTGGAGATCCGTATTGGCGACCGGTTCGCCGATGACGATCGGCCGAGATGCATCGACGATCCGTCCGCAGGCCGACCAGATCGTAGTCTCGGTCGGCCCGTACATGTTCCACAGCTCGAAGCCTGCGGCGATCAGCTTGTCGGCAACGTCGCGCGGCAGCGCCTCGCCGCCGCTCAGCGCACGAAGCGGCCGCGACGGCTGCAAGCCGGCTTCGAGAAGCACGCGCCAGAGCGTCGGAGTGGCCTGAACGATCGTTGCAGCGCTGGTTTCGATCAGCCGCACGACGCTCTCGGGCTCGAGCAGCCTGTCCTTGCCGCAGATCACCGTCCGTCCGCCGCAATACAGCGGCAGCAG
Organism: Rhodopseudomonas sp. WA056; assembly: GCF_010906995.1. Taxonomy (NCBI): domain Bacteria; kingdom Pseudomonadati; phylum Pseudomonadota; class Alphaproteobacteria; order Hyphomicrobiales; family Nitrobacteraceae; genus Rhodopseudomonas; species Rhodopseudomonas sp. WA056. The sequence continues at coordinate 20,874 of NZ_QPFS01000005.1, forward strand.
CAGCTCGAGAACCGCGATGTCGAACGACACCGTGGTGACCGCGACGATCCGATCATCCGCGCTGAAGCCCGGCCGGATCGCCATCGAGCCGAGGAAATTGGCGAGCGCGCGGTGACCGATCTCCACGCCCTTCGGCGTTCCGGTCGACCCCGATGTGAAGATCACATAGGCGGTCGAGTCGAGCACCTCCTGTGACGGTGCGGGTTCAGGACGAGCGGCCGATGCGGCATCGATCTGTGCGGCATCCCGCACGAGATCGATGATCGGCATCCCCATCTCGGCCGCAGCCGGGCAGTCCGCTCCGGCAGTGATGAAGATCGCAACCTCGGCAGATCGAGCCATCTGCCGTATCCGAGCCACCGGAAGCGAGGGATCGACCGGAACGTAGGCGAGCCCCGCCTTCGCAACGGCGACCAATGCGACCGGCAGATCAAGGCCGCGCGGAACCACCACCGCGACCCGGGCTCCCTTGGCGGGAGCCAACGCTCGCAACCGATCCGCAATCCGGTTGCTTCTCGATTCCAGCTCGCGGTAGCGCAGAACGTCCGTCTCGGACTCCACCGCGATCGCATCGGGCGTGCGGTCGCAGTTCCGCTCGATCATCTCCACCAGGGGGACGTCGAAACGCGACGGCTGAACAGTGGCGGTTTGACCGCTTTCACGCCCGCTGACGGTCAGCTCCTGCAGCTTCAGTTCGTGCAGATTGATCTGAGGCTGCTCGATCGCTTGCGCCAGGATCCAGCGCAATTGCTCGAGCCATCGCGACACCGTCGCACGATCGAGCAGATCCGTCGCGTAGTCGACCTCGATCGTGATGTCGTCGTCCGTTTCGATCATGTTGATGAAGATGTCGAAATTGACGAACGCTTTTGGATTCGTGTCGACACGCGTTTCGACGTCACGGAACGTCAGCCGAGAACCGACCCGCTCGAGATTGAACTGGACGTCCGACAGCGGAGTCCGGTTGATGCCGCGGGGAATGTCCAGGTCACGAACCAGAGACCCCAACGTGTAGTCCTGGTGATCGAAGATGTCGTTCAGCTTCTCGTCCACGTGCTTCAGATGTTCGTAGAACGAGACATCCGGCTGGGCAGACATCGGAACCGGCAGGAAGTTGACGCAATGCCCGACCAGGTCCTGCCGATCCAGCAACGCCTGCCCCCCCATCGGCACCGTCAAGACAACGCGCTCGTTGTCGCAAAGCCGGGCGAACAGAGTCTGCACCGAGGCAAACAGCACCGTGAACAGGGTCACGCCACGGCGTTTCGCCAGCTCCCTGGCCTTGCCGCAGAGTTCCTGTCCCAGCCGCTCGCGCAAGGATGCACCCAGGAAGCTCTTGATCTCCGGGCGCGGACGGTCGAGCGGAAGCTCCGAGGACGCCGGCACCTGTGCGAACAGTTTCCGCCAGAATTCGACCGTGGAAGCAGACGGCGGAGATCGCTGCGCGGCGTGTTCGGCAAAGCTCGCGGCCGGCACCAGCGACGGCACTCTTCCGTCGCGATAAGCGTTGTAAATCTCGGCCAAGTCGCCGAGCAGGACGTTCATCGACCAGCCGTCGCAGATGATGTGATGCGCGGTGAAGACCAGCACATGGACGTCAGAGTCCAGACGCAGAAGGCTCGCGCGAACCAACGGTCCATTGAAGAGGTCGAACGGCGTTCTTGCATCCTTGGCCAGCCACCGCGTCAGTTCCGCATCGCGGTCCTCCCCGTCCAGAACGATGATCGGGATCTTCGGCACGAAATCGGGGATGATCTCGAGCATCCCGGTGAAATCGACGACACGGCCGCGAAGCGCCTCGTGACGCCGGATGACGTCTTCGACCGCCTTGATCAAAGCACTCTCGACGAGCGGGCCCTTGAAACCAACGCTGACCGACTCGTTGAACGCCATCGAGGCTGCTTCACCCATCTGCGCCGCAAGCAGCACCTCCATCTGAGGTTCGGTCAGCGGCACGGTCTTGCGTGTTTGCGGCTGCGGCCCGGCCTGGTCGTCGCCGTCACGGGCTAGCGGCTTGGCGATGCCCTTCGCCTCGCCCGCGACCAGCCCGGCGTCTGCAAAGGCGCCGATCGCCCTTTCGAACGCGGTGTCGATCGCCTGGCACTGGGCGGCCTCATGTGCGGTGGTGAGGAAACACGGGAAGCCCTCGTGAACATGAATCCCTTGCAAGCGAAGCTCGGCGAACAGCAGGCCGGCGAACCGCCCCAAGGCTGAACCATCGACAAAGAACCAGCTCGCACAGGTCTCGGCCCGCGTCGGCAATCCGTGGCCGTCGAGGTGCGAATTGATCCGATCGACGAGCTGCCGCGTGCGCTGCGCCAATGGCGCGTAGATTTCCGTCTGGTTCTGCTCGATGTGCTCGAGCACTGCGCGTGCGGCGGCGAGCACCATCGGATGCCGGACGAACGTTCCGGCAAAGAATGTCGGTGCGACTTCGGGCTCACTATCGTCGCCATACTGCCAGAAGCCGCCATCCAGCGCGTCCATGAAATCAGCGCGGCCTGCGACCACGCCGATCGGCATTCCTCCGCCGAGAACCTTGCCGTAGGTCGCCAGATCGGCCTTGATGCCGAAGACTTTCTGCATTCCACCGGGATCGACCCTGAAGCCGGTCACCACCTCGTCGAACACCAGCGCGGTCCCGCTGTTCGCTGTCAGCTCACGCAGGGAGGCGACGAAGTCTCGCGGCTGCAGAGCAGGATGCCGGCTTTGAATCGGCTCGACGATCACGGCCGCAAGATCGTCGGCCATTCGGCTGACGATCTCGAGGCTGGCTGGATGGCCGTACGGCAGGACGATCATCTGTCCGACGTTTTCGACCGGGATGCCCGACGCGATCGGAAGTGCACCGGGCACGCTGCCCGCACGGCACGACTTGATCAGAACCTCATCGAACTGACCATGATAGGCGCCGCTGAACACCACGACCTTCTGTCGTCCTGTCACTGCCCGCGCGATCCGAATGGCGGCCATGACGGCTTCCGAGCCGGTATTGCAGAAAGCGACCCGCTCATTGCCGGTCATGGCGCTGATGCGCGCAGCGACCTCGCCGGCCAGTTCGGTCTGCGGTCCGATCGCGAATCCGTCTTCCAATTGCGCCTGCAATGCAGCGACGACGAATGGCGGCACATGACCGAACATCGTCTGGCCGTAGCCGTTCACCAGATCGATGTACTCGTTGCCATCGACGTCCCAGATCGAAGCTCCCTTCGACCGCTTGCACACGATCGGGTAGACCATCTCCTTCCACTGGGCATTGAAGCCGCTCGCGGTCCGGGGATCGGCGAGAACTCTGCGGGATGCCTGGGCGCGTGACTTCGATCCTGGAGTGCGGTCGTTGTAGCGCCGGACGAGGTTCGCGATGTAGGCTCGCTGCTCTGGCGCGAGTTCGAGCTCGTCAGCCCCGGCGCCGGGGCGATACATTTTGAACCGACCGCCGCCCTCCTCGCCCGTTTCCGGCATCACAAGGTCACTCTCAGGGGGGCTTCCTGCGCGGCTATTGGCCGGCACCGCCGCAACGGGCAACTCGGCCGCGACGCGCTCGTCCTTGCCGACCGCCGCGAGCTGAGCGGCAAAGATCCGTTCCATCGATTGCAGTTGCTCGCGTAGCAACGCCTCGACGCCTCCGGTTGGCGTCGTCGTCGGAGCCGGGGGATGTTTCGACAGCGAGGTCTCTGCCGGTCGCTCGACGATCGACCGCTCGACCATCGTCACCTGAGCTCTCTCGGGCACTCGCTCGACCTGGGGCAATCTGTCGGCCGGTGCCGACGTCTTCACCATCGCAGCCAGGGCATCGAGCGAGTTGAGATCTCGCATCAACTGCCTGAACGTGATCTTCACACCGAACGACTTGTTGACACGCTGCGCCACCTGACCGAGCAGCAAAGAGTCGAATCCGAGCGAGATGAAGGACGTCGCCGCGTCCTGATCCGAAAGAGGTCGCCCCGAGACATCTGACAGGATAGCCGCAAGCGTCTTGATCAACGCCTTCGAGACTTCGTCACCGGACATCTTGCTCTCCATCGAAACGCTACACAGACCATCCCGATCGCGACGAAGCTCTTGCAGGGGAGCCGGCCGAGCGAACGCGTCTCCTCGGTCCGCTGGGACAGGCATGGTGACAACAGGACGGGCCGGAGCTGGGGGCGCGATCCAGTGGCGCGTGCGCTCGAACGGATAGCTTGGTAATCTCAGCCGTGGGGCCCCGGCCGCCGGGCGACCATCGGATTTCAGCCTCGCGCCGCGTACCCACAGATCGCCGAGCGCTTGCGCGAAAGTCAGCTCTTCGTCGTTTCGTTCCGCGTAGTCCGGAGCGGTCGTGATAATCGCCCGGACCTTGGAAGCGGACGATGACGCCCCCGCGAATGTCGACAGCGTTCTGCCCGGCCCGACCTCGACCAGAAGACAATCAGCCCGTTCGGATATCGTATCGATCAGCGCGGTGAGCGCGGCGCGGAAGCTGACAGGCTCGCGGCATTGACGTGCCCAATAGGCGGGCGACGTCGCTTCTGCCGCGGTCATCCATGTTCCCGTCACGGTCGAGATCAACCGGCGCTTCGGCGGTCGGAGCTGAATCCCAGCGGCGATTTTCTCGAGCTCGACAGCCACCGGATCCATCATGGCTGAATGGAAGGCGTGCGAGGTGTGGAGACGCCGATGAGGGATCTCCTCCCTTTGCAGCCGCCGCTCGAGTTCTTCCACGGCTTCGAAAGGACCGCTGGCGACGCTGAGGCGAGGCGAATTGTCGGACGCTATCTCGACGCCGACCGGCAGATGCGCCGAAAGCTCGGCGGCCGACAACCGGACGCTGAGCATGGCACCCGGAGCCTGGGCCTGCATGATGCGTCCGCGATGCACCACCAGCTCGAGCGCATCCTGATACGACATCACGCCCGCCAGCGTCGCCGCCACCAACTCGCCGAGGCTGTGGCCGATCATCGCCCTCGGCTCGATCCCGGACCGGAGCAGCCGCTGCGCCAGCGCATGTTCGACGAGAAAGAGCGCCGGCTGCGCCAAGGTCGTCGATCGGATCGCATGATCGTCGACGTCGCGATCGTCGAACAGCACGGCGGGGATGTCGACGCCGAGGTGATCCTTGACGATCGCTGCACCGAGCTCGATCTCGGCGCGGCATTCCCGATCGGACTCGAAGAGCCAGCGCCCCATTCCCGGGTACTGAGCTCCCTGGCCGGGGAACATGAACACCGCACCGGGGCGGAGTGATACCGGGCGGGCGTCGGAACGAACCTCGCGCAACGACCGGACCGCTCCTTCCACAGAGTTGACGGCAACAGCCCAACGCCGATCGAACGTCCGCCGTCCCGCGGCAAGGGTGTGGGCCAATTCGTTCAAGCCGATGTGCTCGCCACGCCGAACGGCGTCGTCAAGGTGATCGGCGAGCCGCAGCCGCATCGTCTCCAGCGCAGCGGACGACTTGGCGGACAGCCGGAGAACCACCACGTTCTCGACCTGCGACGAACTCTCCGCAGCAGTCGGCGGCGACTCCTCCAGGCACAAATGAACATTGGTGCCTCCGACCCCGAAGGCACTGACGCCGGCGCGACGCGGGCGATCTCCGCGCGGCCATTCCTGCAACTCCGTCGCCACCCGGAATCCCCGCTTCGCAAGGTCGAGGCGTGGGTTGGGCTCCGCAAAATTCGCCTGAGGCGGCAGAATGCCGTGGTGAAGCATCAAGGCGGTTTTGATCAGCCCTGTCACGCCCGCCGCGGCATCCAGGTGACCGACATTCGCCTTTACCGATCCCAAAGCACAGTTGCGATCGCTGATCGAACCAGTGGAGGCTTCAGCGAACGCTTGCGACAGTCCCTCGATCTCGATCGGATCGCCGAGCGGCGTGCCGGTGCCGTGGCACTCGACGTAGCCGATGGTCTCGGCCTCAAATCCGGCCATCGCCAGCGCCGCCGCGATACACTCCGCCTGCCCGCCGACGCTGGGGGCTGCGAATCCCACCTTGCCGGCGCCATCGTTGTTGATGCCGTAGCCCCTGATCACCGCGTAGATCTCGTCGCGATCCGCGATCGCGTCCGCGAGCCGTTTGATCGCAACCACGCCCGCACCGGAACCGAACACGGTCCCCGCCGCATCGACATCAAACGGCCGGCACGTGCCGTCGGGCGAGGCTATTCCGCCCTCCTGATAGATGTAGCCGCGCTTCTGGGGAAACGTAATCGAGACCCCTCCGGCCAATGCCATGTCGCATTGCAGAGCGGCGAGGCTTTCGCATGCCTGCGCGACGGCCAGAAGCGACGTCGAACAGGCACTCTGGACCGAAACCGCCGGCCCCTTGAGATTCAGCTTGTAGGCGACCCGCGTCGCAGTGAAATCATTGAGTGTGCCCAACAGCTCGGAATAGCACCCCACCTGAAAGTTCGACGTGAACCGCTCGACGGCCTCACGATCGGGGCAGACGTGTCGAAGAAAATAGGTATTCAGCGAGCTGCCGGCGAATACGCCAACCGCCCCCTGATAGCGCTCCGGGTCGTATCCCGCATCATCCAACGCTTCGGCGCAGATCTCGAGGAATATCCGCTGCTGCGGATCGGTCAAATCCGCTTCGCGCGGCGACATTCCGAAGTAGTCGCAGTCGAACAGATCGACGTCGTCCAGAATCGGCTTCGCTGCAACAAAGTCGGAATCGGCACGCTCCTGATCGCCGAAAGAATCTTCCAGTTCGTCAGGAGAGAAACGCGAGACGCTCGTACGCGCCGCGACGATGTTCTGCCAGAGCTTCTGGACATCCGGTGCGCCAGGAAAGCGACCGGACAGCCCCACGATCGCGAAGCCGATCTCATTGTTGTCCGACATCTAGCCTCAGCTCCATCTAGCTCTATGCGTGATGGCTCCGAACGTCGATCGCTCCATAGGCGGCGTTCATCGCGCGTCTCTGCCGTCGGCCACGCGCCGCTCCGGCAATAGCGAGCGACCGATGCGAGGCTCCGTCCAGACAAGCCTGGAACTCGGCAATGCTGGGATGTGCAAACAGATCCGTTACCGGAAATCGCAGGCCGGTCGCAGCCTGAATCCGCTCGTGCGCTGCAATCATCTGAAGCGAGGTGGCGCCTAGATCAAAGAGGTTCGACCTGGCGTCGACCGCCCGGCCGAGCAACGCGGCCCAGATTTCCCCGACAATCGATCCGACACCGACGTCCGAGAATTCCTCGTAGCCGGCATCTCCGTGCAGTTGCTCGGCCTCGATCAGGTCTTTCAGCAGCTTCGTTCTGTCGATCTTTCCGTTCTTGTTCAGCGGCAACTCATCCACGATCCTGATCGTCGACGGAATCGCCTGGACGGGCAACTGGTCCTTGAGCCTGCGGATGACGCCGGCCTCCAGATCACCGCCGGCGTCGCCCGACCGCGGCTTCAGGAAAGCGACAATTCGCTTCACGTCGCCTCGATCGGAGGAGAGCACGACAGCCGCGTCAGCCAGCACCGGATCCTGCCGTAACGCCTGCTCCACGCCGTCGAGTTCGATGCGAACGCCGTTGACCTTCACCTGCCGATCCCGCCGCCCGCGGAATTCGATGGCACCGTCGCTCCGACGACGCACGTAGTCACCGGTCAGATAGAGCCGCGCCGCGGGATCGTCCGACCACGGATCGACGACAAACTTCTCCGCCGTCAGCTCCGGGCGATTGAGGTAGCCCAGCGCCAGCCCGCTGCCACCGGCGCAAAGCTGGCCATCCTCACCGTCCGGAACGGGCTCCAACGTGTCGGACAGGATGCGCACATCCGTCCCGGAAATTGGGAAGCCGATCGGGACCGGTCCGTCACCCCAACCGGCACGCGGGACCGAATAGCAGCACGTAAACGTGGTGTTCTCGGTGGGGCCATAGCCGTTGACGATCGCGCAATCCGGCAGCAATGCCATCGCACGACGAACATGCGCCGGCGAAAGAACGTCGCCACCAGCCAGCAGGGTCGTCAGGCCCGACAACGCATCGGGCCGCTCGTCGACCATCACATGAAACAGACCGGCCGTGAACCAGGCCGCATTCACCGAGAAGCGCTTCAGCGTCTCAGCAATCCGATCGACCGACAGCACCGCATCTTCGACAATGACGACCTGTCCGCCGTTCAGGAGCGGCCCCCAAATCTCCAACGTCGATGCATCGAACGCCAATGGCGCCGCGTGCAGCATCACGGTCGCCGGCGACAGCGTCATGAAATCCGCATCGACGACCAGCCTGACAATGGCGCGATGTGGCACCACAACGCCTTTAGGCCGTCCGGTGGACCCCGAGGTGAACATCACATAGGCCGGCAACGACGGCATCAGTCCAAGGGACAACGGCTCGACGGACTCCTGTCGGGCGGCATTCAATTCGTCACCAAGGCGGCGCTGTTCGATCCCGTCGATCGGAAGCGCTTGCTGCTCCGTCAATATCAGCGCCGGCCGAGCGTCCAGAATGGCGCTGTTGATCGCTTCCAGTCCCTGCCCGAGGTCGAGGGGCATATAGACTCCGCCCGCCTTCAAGATCGCAGTCATGCCAATCAGCGTATCGATCGAACGGCCGGTCAGCAGCACCACGATCGCGCCGACCTCCACGCCTCTTTTGACAAGCAATCGTGCCAATTGGTTCGACCGGAAATCGAGTTCGGCGAACGTGATTTGTCCACGCTCGGAATTTGCCGCAACGGCCTCTGGAAAACGCCTGGCAATTCGCTGAAGGATCTCGGGAACGGTGCCGTGCGGCGCCGCGCCGCTGCCAGACCCCTCTTTGATAACTACGGTCCTCGCCATGACTACCCCTACCCTTGCCAGCGACTAACCGCAATCTACGTTGCAGATTAAGCTTACTCTTAACCCGTGAGTAAGTGAAAGCACTAACGTACACGGATTGCGCAAGTCCGCTCGTTATCGGCATCATCCTCCGCTGACGGGCCGCGGCGTTGACCTATATGTCAACGCGCCGCCGCCTTTCGTCATGCCGCACCATGATGAGGCCGCAGCCGTCACCCCAAACATCACTTCTTGAAACACTGCCATTGTGGATAGAAGTCATTGCGGGATCTGAGCTTCACACGCGCCGCCATTCAACCATCGACGAGATCGCCCGACCCGAACTTTTGAAAGCGAGTAACTCTTACTTGAAAGGTTCTGAAAAACCTACAATGATGATCCGCAGTGCGACGGCTCGCCGTCGCGGATTTCGATGGACTTCACTGCGCCGCGATCACGACACTTTAAGAAACACGTTGAACGCCGAAACTTTCAACCTCGAACGCATCATCGTCAACGATCACTGGGTATCGAGCAATGTCATTGCAATCGCTCGGAGACCGCCTTGATGCAAGTGCCGGACGCCCTTCCGGCTTCGACTATATGAAGGTCTCGCTCGCCGTGATGGTGATCGCGACGCACAGCGTTCTGACGAGCTATGGACAGGCCGCGGACGCGGCGATGTGGGATACGCCGGCGCGTCCATTTCTCCGCTCGGTACTTCCGATGTTCTTCGGAGTCAGCGGGTTCCTGGTCGCCGCCAGCCTCGACCGCTGCAAGACCCTCATCAAATTCTTCGGCCTTCGGGCAATCAGGATATTTCCGGCCCTCGCCGTCGAAGTCCTGCTATCCGCCTTCCTCATCGGACCGATGCTGACGACGCTGGCATTGAGCGACTATTTCACGGACAAATTGTTCTTTCTCTACCTCCTCAACGCAATTGGCGAGATCCACTACCTCCTTCCGGGCGTCTTTCACGACAACCCCAAGCCGGATATCGTGAATGCTCAGCTTTGGACTGTCCCTTACGAATTGTACACCTACGGGGCGATCGGGCTCTTGGCGCTGGCCGGCGTACAGCGATATCGCATCTTGGCGCCGGTCGCGGTCGTTGGCCTGATCCTGTTTCACTTCGTGGCCCGGCTGTGGTGGCACGACTGGCAATACCTGCCGTTCAACGGCAACCTGCCCGGCTTCACCTTGATGATCTCTGGGATCGTCGGGCTATCGCTCTACTACTACCGCTACGAGATCCCGTGGCGATGGTCCGTGTTTTGGTGCGCCACGGTCGTCGCTCTCCTCGGGATGTATTCCCGTTACGGCGGTGAGTATTTCGGCGCGCTGGTCGTTCCCTACGTCGCGATCTTCCTCGGCCTTACGACGCCGCGGCGCCTCGCGATCGTTCGCGATCGCGATTACTCGTACGGGATGTACCTATATGGATTTGTGATCCAACAGACCTTTGCGGCCACGATTCCGGCCGGCCGTATCTGGTGGGTCAATATCCTGGTGTGCGTTCCGGCCGCGGCGATCCTCGCTGCAATGTCATGGCACTTTGTCGAACGCCCTGCTCAAAACTTGAAATCCTTGGTCAGTTCTCTCGAGGCACAGTATCTCAGGATCATGCGCCGCCCGGCGGTGGCTTCCGGCAGTGTTTCCGTACGAGCGGATGCCTGACAAATCGGCCCGGCGGGCCCTTGGCGTCCACTGCCGGCGCGTCCATGAACCGGCGCGCCATCGAGCTGATGGGGTGAGACAAGACAGAATGGCGTCCGACGACCCCCGTCCTGGTCTGACCTTATCGATTTTTCACCGGGTCCGCCGCCAGGCCCGCCGGTCGGCTCCCATCGTGCTGACGGCAGTCGTGCTCGCCGGGAGCGCTGCCCTCCATCATCCAAGAGCCGTCGCCGCGGATGCCCTCGGTGATCGCACGACGCGAACGACCAGTCCTTGGGGCGTCGCCACCGGCGCCGAATGGCTTGATGACCACCCGCGTTTCAATCCGATCCTTGCAAAGGCCGGCGTGACATGGCTCCGCGCTTTTCACGAATGGCAGTCGATTCAGCCGAACCGAGGTACATGGAACTGGGCTCCGTCGGATCGGCTGGTCAACGATGCCACCGCCAACGGCCTCGGCCTTCTGTATCCGCTCGCCTACCTGGCGCCCTGGGCTTCGGCCGATGGAGGCACGCGCGCTTTTCCGATCAAGGATATCCAGTACTGGCGAGACTACGTCGGCGCTGTGGTCGAGCGCTATCATCGATCGGTGAAACATTGGGAGGTCTGGAACGAGTTCAATGGCAGTTTTGCCATTAACGGAAATCCGTCCTCATACGCGGATTTGGTCAGGGAGGCATCGATTGCAGCAAAGCGGATCGATCCCTCGGCACGGGTCGGCCTCAGCGTCGCGAATTTCGACGTCAGCTTCCTGGAACGTACCATCGAAGCTGGTGCAGCCGGTCATTTCGACTTCATCTGTATCCATCCCTATGAGAAGCTCGATCTGCTCGAGAGCGGAAGCGAAGTCGAGTTCATGGCGATGGCGTCGACGCTGCGTCGGATGCTCGCCTCTCACAATCTCGACAGCTCACTCCCGCTGTGGATATCGGAAATCGGCGCAGTCGCGAACACCGAGGCCAAGTCCGAAGCGAGCCAAGCGCGGCTGCTGACCAAAGCCTACATTCTGGGACTCGCATCGGGTTTCGAGAAGATATTCTGGTTCGAGGCGCGCGGCCCAGCCTATCGCGATCAGGCCGATCATGGATTGCTCAGGTCGGACTATTCTCCCCGCCCGGCATTGGACGCCCTTGCGACGCTGATCGGTCTATTGGGCGACCACCCCACCTACGTCGGATGGGTGCGAGCGGGGCAACAAGGTCTCGGCTTCGTCTTCGAAGGCCGATCAGGTTTCGTGATGGTAGCCTGGAATAGCTCGGAGAAGACTGCCGAAATGACCTTCCAGTCGCCGGTTCTGGTCACGCGTACCGACGGCTCGGAGGCCTCCCTGGATGCCGGCCAGCCCCTTCGCTTGTCGCCCACCCCCGTGCTGGTTTCGAAGCTTCCCGACGCCATCGTACAGCAGGCAAAGCGAAGCCGCGATCTGCCGATGCTGCAAGATCGCGACTATTCGATTGTCGACGCCGTCACGATCTCTCTTCGGGAAACCAATCGCGGTGACGGAATCCAGCAGATCAATCCGCAAACCACCAAGGTCTTTCAGGACGAGAGTTCGACGTCGCGGCGGCTGGATTTTACAGTCGCGAACAACGAAGGTCGCTACGCCTATTTCTCGGTTTCTCCGCAATTTGTTCCGTGGGGTACCCGGCGGCTGCAAATCACCGCAACCGTCAAACGGCTGCCGGGAAGCCCGAAGGCTGGATTCAGTTTGGACTACGAATCCCAGGGCGGCTACGTCAACGCCCAGTATCGCGAGATACCCAACCAGGCGGATTGGCAGGAAATGACATGGACCATCGACGACGCGAACTTTGTCGGTCAGTGGGGGTGGCACTTTCGACTGAACGCAATTGCCTCTCCCAGCGAATTCTTGATCAAGGACATTCGCGTTGCCAGACGGCCATGACATGAGCCTCCGATCGGACCATTGTCGCGCACCGATCGGCCCAGGACTGAACTGAGCTGCGCATGTTTGGTCACGCGGAGCTCGTCGATTGCAGCTTCATGCGACCACTCGGCAGTCCTATCGGTATTTTCTCCATCTGCGGCGATCCCGTTGCCGGCGCCGAGGATCTCATCCGCGAAATCTACTATTGGTGGGTTGGATTTGACACGCTGGGGCTCTATGGCGACGACCTTGCTATTTTGGACGTCGTCGCCCCGCCGAACGGATTCGCTTCGGAGTCCGCAGACCCGCAACAGATGCCCGGCATCGGCCCGGACCGATAGGCTGATGATATGCACGTCGAGAACCTTGCGCATTTCGGCTCCGAAACTCGTTTTGAGGCCGACCTGGTCATTATCGGAGGCGGACCGGCCGGTCTCACGGTCGCGCGCGAATTGCGGGGCGCACCGCTACGCATCCTGATCGTCGAGAGCGGCCTGCTCGAGGAGGCCCCTGAGGCAAGCGAACTTTCGACGCTGGAAAGCGTCGGCGAGCCGAGCGGCCCGCACCAGATCCGAAAGAGGATTGCGTTTCACGGCGCCAATTGCCGATCCTGGAGCCAGGAGCAGCAACCCTATGGCGTCCGCTGTCGCGCGCTCGGTGGCTCGACACATGCATGGGCCGGGAAATCGGCTGCTTTCGATGGCATCGATTTTCGGGAGCGGGCGTGGGTCCCGCATTCCGGCTGGCCGATCGATAGAGCGAGCCTCGATCCGTTTCTCGAACGCGCAGCCGACATTCTGAACCTCGGACCGAACCGCTACGACGATACTCTTTGGACTCTTCTCGGCATTTCTCCTCCCGAGCCCCAGTTCGTCGCCCACGGACTTCGGTCGTTCTTTTGGCAGTTCTCGCGATCCCGGATCGACCCGCTCGATATCATGCGGTTCGGCGCCGACTTTCTAAAGCTCGACGCAGACAACATTCGCGTTCTCCTCAACGCGACCGTGACGCGCCTGGATCTGAGCCAGGAGGGAGACGCGTTTCGCGGACTGGAGATCGCCACGACCGATGGGCAGCGTCATACGGTGCACGCAAGGGCAGCCGTGGTGGCCGGCGGTGGTATCGAAAATGCGCGCCTTCTGCTCGCATCCAATACGATCCACCCCAACGGGGTTGGAAATCGGCACGATCTGGTCGGACGCTTCTTGATGGATCATGCCGGGGCGCGGATAGCCAGGTTCGGGGAATCGAACGCGACCCAGGTGATGCGGCGTTTTGGATTTTACGGCCTCCGCAATCGCGGCCGGACCTCCATGTACATGCATGGCCTCGCGATCACCCCCGAGATTCAGGAGCGCGAGCAGCTTCTGAACTCCGCTATCTATTTCATGCCGGAACATGCCGCGGACGACCCTTGGGATGCGGTCAAGCGCCTGCTCACCGGCAGGAGCAAGAGACGGGTCACGGATGCGATCCGGGCCATCGCCGGTGCCGGCCTCCTCGGCAAGGGCGCCGCCATGAAGCTGCTGTCGAGCGACCGGCTGCCGGTCGCCGCCAAGGACTTCATCGTCCAGACCGCCATTCGCTACATGCCAAACGTGGCGGCAGACGATTTCCTCAGTCGTGGCGTGCCCCACAAGGTGACGGACGTATGGATCGACGCCATATCCGAGCAGCGGCCTGATCCGGACAGTCGTATCACCCTGTCAGAGACGACGGACAGGTTGGGCGTCCCGCTTCCGAGGGTCGACTGGAGGATCAACGCCGACGAGCGCCGCACGATCATGCGGCTCGGCCACATCGTGGAGTCGGCCTTCGCGCAAGTGCAGTTCCCGAAGCCCATTCTCGAACCATGGGTCGCGGAAGGCGCGTTCAACGATGCCGTTATCATCGACATGGCTCACAGCATGGGCACGACCCGAATGTCGGCGTCGGCGCGATCGGGCGTGGTCGACGAACACTGCCAGGTGCACGGCGTCCGCGACCTCTACGTTGCCGGCAGTTCGATCTTTCCGACGAGTGGTCATGCCAATCCGACTCTTATGATCGTCGCCTTTGCGGTTCGTCTCGCCGACCGGATCCGACAAACCCTAGTATGATGTGCGTCCCGCGGATCGTCTCGCCGCCGCGACCACGCCGAAGCCGGGTTCAAGCGCCAAACCGGTGTTCGCCCTCACTCGCGATAGCGCATCGCGCTTTGCACAGGCCAGGGCAGCAAAGATGAAGAACGGCAGCCCGAGGTCCGTCAGCGCACCCGCCAGAACCTGCGTCACCAGCATTGCCGCACACGTAACCTTGGCCGCCTTTCTGTATCCGTCATCTCGCGTGTCCACGCCGTTGTCGTCTCGCGCCAAGAAGACCGACAGGAAAAACCCGATAAACAGGACGCTTCCGATTACCCCAAGACTGGCAAGCACCGCAATCGGGAAGCTCGACGCTCGCATGCTCCCGTTGCCGACGCCAAATCCGAACGTGTCGACGAAGTTCTCGAGCCCTTGTCTATTCCACAGCGATCTCTCCACGCCCGACGAACTCGAGAGCTTGTTGAACACCAGCTCGTTGAGAATGTTCGCCACATAGCTCGACGCACGATCGTCGGCGAGAATTCCCAGAATGATGAAGGCCACCACGAACGGCGCTCCGGCCAACAAGACCATCGATTCAGTTCGCAAGGCGCCGGAGACCGATGCGGAGACGATCTGGAAATAGAAGATGCCCAACACCGCGGCTAGCCCGATATAGGCCGTCGACGATTTCGACATCAGCACCGCGCCGAGCGACAGCACAGCCAGCACGAGCGACAGTCGTCGGTAGACACCGCAAAGCCATAGCTGGAACGTGAAGGCAAAGAACGCGACCGTCATCGATCCAAACGAGGACGCCTCGGTGAAGGAGCCGACCAGTCGCTTCGACCCCGCAAGCTCCACTTCGGTCAAAAGCCCGTAGGAGGCGTTCCGGATGAACGACAGGATTTCAGTCGTGTTGGAATAATACGTGGCGAGGTCGAGGACTGCGAAGACAAGGTTGGCGGCGACGCACAGCATCGCGGCGCTCCCCAACTGAATTCTTCCCCGATAGGAGGTCGCGACCGCCAGAATCAAAGCAAAGCAGACGAGATCTCCGACGAGATAGACCGACTGCGTGAAATTCGACGTCGCGGGCTGAAGGACCACCATGTAGCCGGTCGTTCGCACCGGATAGACGAACGTCTCCCCGGCAAACAACCTCGGCATGAAATAGGCCGAGACCAAGCAGTCCACCACGATCAGGGCCAGCCAGAACCCGGGTGTTCCTATCGCCACGGACTCGGCCACCCGCCCCCGGCAAGCCGGCTCAGACAGAAGCCGGATCGTCAGAAACCCCAACAGCAGATGCGACGGCGTTACGTTGGTGCCTCCCAGGCTCGGAAGCGTGAAGGCCGCTGCCGCGCCGAGAAGGATCGAGCATACGAATGCGTGAATGATGAACGATACCGGCCTGAAGAGGCTGATCACGCCGAGAGCCAGCGTGATCATTCCGATGACTTCGATCGTCATGCTGCTGCCCCGGAGCCTTTCTCTTGCCGCCCGCGGCCGGAGCTCCTCGACGCCTCAGGCCGAACCGAAGTTTCTCGCTTTGCTCAAATCTGTCAACGTCTCCTTCAAACTAGCGATGTCCTTCGCGGCCTCGCGCCGCGTCCCCCCTCGCCGCTGATCGGACCGCCGTCCCGACGCGGCACTTGACCACGTACGCCAATGGCGCCGTCCCGGCTAGGCTATCCGGAAGCGACAAGTAGCGCAGACCACCGTCGTTTTCGAATATTAGGACCAACGTACCGCCTACTCATCCGCGTCCGCGTGGCCGGGCTGGTAGACGCCGTTGTACCCACTTCATTGGGAAGCCCGTGAATTTACCATTGTGCCAAACAAGCAAAGCCCGGCATTCTGATTGCCCCTACAGTTGTCTTGACACTATCTGCCGCCATCGGCAGATCGCTAGTGGGGCCAGGACACGAGAGGCCTGGAGATCGTATTAGGTGAGCCCATTGTCCTTTCGTCGGCTGACGATCAACGGGAAATTCCTGACAGCGCGACCTACCGGTGTCCACAGGGTCGCCGATCAGCTCATTCGCCAGATCGTGTCGAACCGGGACGCCCTGGACGGTGTATTTCGGTCTCCCCCCACGATCCTCGCCCCCAAATCCGCACCAGACGGGACACAAGGCGTTCACGTCGAGCGCTGTGGCCGCTTGAGCGGGCAGCTATGGGAGCAGATGGACCTGCCGCGGGCCGCACAGCCAGATCTGCTGCTCAACCTGTGCAATCTGGGACCTGTCGCGCTCGGCAACGCGATCACCATGATCCATGATGCACAGGTCTTCATCACGCCGCAGTCCTATTCGTTCGCCTTTCGAACATGGTACAAGGCCGTCCTGCCTTTGATCGGACGAAGACATCGTCGTATTCTGACGGTGTCCCGTTTCTCGGCCGAACAATTGGTGCGCGCCGGCGTTGCGGCCGCTGACCGCATCTCCGTCGTTCACAACGGGGTCGATCACGTCCTGCACTATCCGCGGACGCCGGAGATCGTCGATCGGCTTTTCCTCGAACGGCAACGCTTCGTCGTCGCGCTGTCCTCCATTCAAGCGCACAAGAACATCAAGATCCTGCTCGATGCTTTTTCCGGCCCGGAGCTCGGCGACATCAAGCTCGTCTTGTTCGGCGGACACGATCGACGCGACTTCGAGAGGTTGTCCCTGAACGTTCCTGCCAATGTGGTCTTCGCAGGCCCCGTGACCGACGGTGAACTGCGGTCGCTTCTCGAAGCTGCGCTGTGTGTGGCTTTTCCGTCCACCACGGAAGGATTTGGCCTTCCTCCGCTGGAGGGAATGGCTCTGGGATGTCCGGCAATCGTAGCTCCCTGCGGTGCGCTTCCCGAGGTCGCCGGGCGAGGCGCGATCTACGCTGCGGCCGACAGCCCCGGAGAATGGGTCGAAGCGATCAGATCGCTCGCGGCTTCACAGCAATTCTGGGGCGAGCGCTCGGCCGAGGGCGTGGCGCAGGCGGCGAATTTCACATGGCGGAAAGCAGGTACGGATCTCTGCGATGTCATTCGACTCGTCGCCGAAGGCAGATAGCGAAAGCCGAGTTGGAGGGC
Source organism: Rhodopseudomonas sp. WA056 (assembly GCF_010906995.1). Lineage (NCBI taxonomy): Bacteria > Pseudomonadati > Pseudomonadota > Alphaproteobacteria > Hyphomicrobiales > Nitrobacteraceae > Rhodopseudomonas > Rhodopseudomonas sp. WA056. Next base: position 38,315 of record NZ_QPFS01000005.1, read on the forward strand.
GAATGGGGGCAAGCAGAATTGCGGTGGTCGTCGCCAGCACCGGCCGGCCCGAGGAACTCGGGCGCTGGAGGGACCACATTCTCCGGCAGACTCTCCAGCCCAGCCGGTTCGTCTTCGCGGTCGTGAAGCCGTCCGATCTTCCGCCCGCGGAATCGCTTCTTCCCTTCGCCGAGATTCTCTATTGCAGTCCAGGACTGCCCGTGCAGCGCAATGCTGCGCTGGAGCTGCTTCTCGGTTCGGCGGACATCATCGCGTTCTTCGACGACGATTACGTACCGTCGGCCTACTGCATCGAGGGAATCGAGCACTTCTTCCGGCAGCATCCTGCGGTGGTGGCCGTGAATGGACTTCTTCTGGCGGACGGGATCAACAGCGCCGGAATTCCTTATGAAGAGGCCATCTCACTTGTCGACGCCAACGATCGCAACGGCATGCCCGAGGCGAAGGTGGTCTGTTCGCTCGATGGGCTGTACGGCTGCAATATGGTGTATCGCAGCGCTGCAATCGGCGCCGAGCGTTTCGACGAGAACCTGCCGCTCTACGCCTGGCAGGAGGATATCGACTTTGCCGCGCGTGTCGGCCGCCGAGGGAGCCTCGCCTTGACGACGGCATTCGCCGGGGTTCACCAAGGTGTCAAAGCCGCACGTCTGGCGGGCGTGCGCCTCGGTTACTCGCAGATCGTCAACCCCGTGTACCTGATGAAGAAGGGAACGCTGTCGATCAGAGCCGGCATCCGGCTGATCGCGCGCAATCTGCTGATGAACCATGCCCGCGCCTTCAAGCCCGAGCCGTGGATCGATCGTAGAGGACGCTGCAAGGGAAACTGGATCGGGATCCTCGACTTGGTGATCGGACGAGATCACCCGAAGAACATCCTGTCCATTCGCCAGTGACCACCGACAGTTCATTCTATGCCTCCGGCGCGACCGAGCCGGCAACGGTGATCGTCCGAGGCGATCCTGTCGGTCGCAGCTTTCGAACATGCTACTTGATCGCACGCCTCGCCAACGATCGAAGGAGATCCAAGATCTTCGCTTCGGCGCCTGCTGGGCGCCCGGCGACAAGCCACAGCGCCAGGACGGCACCGGCATAGATTGCCCCGGCCAACACGACGACTCCCATCAGCTTCGCAGCCATCAGGACGATCTGCGGCTCGTGTTCCAGGTCACGAATGAGCGGATAAACCGCCGCCGCCATCAATCCCCCCGCAACCATCGAGCGCCAATGCTCCGCGAGCTGCCGCCACACGGCCCAGCCGATCTTTTGCTGAACCGCCCGCATGGAAACCGCTGTCACGAATATCGCGATCACCATCCTCATCGCAACGGCCCCTTCCATCCCGAACAGCCAGATCGCGACCAGCAGTATCGGGATCTTGAAGAGCAATTCCGACAGCGCGATCGGAAACAGCTCCTGTGTGCGATTCAGCGACATCAACAGCGGCGACAGCGGCGCAACGAAGAGTGAGGGAATAATCGACAATGCCATGAACGCGACGATCGGCGAGATCACGATCCACTGCTCGCCCAACACCAGGCGGATCAACGGATCCGCCGTCAATGCAAGTCCAATCAAAACCGGAAGGCCGACGCAGACGATCATTGCTGCGCTCGCTCGATATGCATCCTTCACTCGATCCATGTTGTCGCGGATCAGCGAAAACGCCACGGTGAGCGGATTGAGAAGCTGGATGATGATCACCTGGGTCGGCAACGACGCCAGGTTCGACGCCATGGAGAACCGGCCGAGATCTTGACGGCTCACCATCCGCCCCAGCATCAACTGATCGATCTGCCAGTTCATGGCGCCGACCAGTTGATTGATCGTGGACCACCGCACGAAAGCCGAAAACTCGCTCCATTCCGCCAGCGACAACCGCGGTTTGTACGGAAACGCGATGTGGCTGGCGACAGCCATTGTGAGCGGCGTCGCGATCGTCCCCACGGCGATCGCCCAATACGAGCCTGTGCACCAGGCGATCGCCACCGACAAAACGAGCGACGTCAGCTTGCCCGTCGCCTCGAGAACGACGATCGGCCGATAGTCCATGCGACGGGTGAACTCGGTGATCCGGGGGCTTCCCAGACTCCGGACCGCCGGCGCCACGCCGAGCGCAGAGATGAGCCAGACGAGCCTTTCATCCCGATACAGCTCGGCGATCGGCCACGACAGCGCGATCACGACCGCCATCAACACGCAAGACCTGAGCAGTCCCACGGTGAAGGCGGTGTCGTAGTGTCGCTTGGTCGGGCTCATCACCCTGACGAGAGCCACGCTGATCGGGATTTCCATGACCGCTTCGACGATGAAGATCACGGACATCGCAATCGCGATGATGCCGAAGTCGGTCGGCGTCAGAAGTCGCCCCAGAAGACTTAAAGTGATCAGATCAATGCACTTGGTGATCAAGCGCGAGGCCACCAGCAGACCGGCACTCGCAGCGGTTCGCGCACCGACCGGCGCGTCAGAGTTAATCTCGGACCCCATCACCCACCAGACATCAAGCCCGCGACGCGCCGCCGGCAAACGGGGGGCGCATCCATCATCGCGCTGCGCACGCGCCGCGTCACGATCACATAGCCTCGCCACGAGGCAAACCGGACGGAACGGCGCCCTCTCCCGGCCATCGGCGTCACGACCGCAATTCCCCCACCGGACGCTCCCTGTGAGCCGGCCCAGCCACAAACGGCTTGACGGCCCGGCTCAGAGGTCGCTCGACAGCCGCCCAGCCGACAACCCCGGACGCGACGACCAGGACGGTCAGGATCACGACATTGAGGTCGAACGGCAAGGTTCCGAAGCCGAGGCGGGACATCATGAAGCCCCAGATCGGCAGGGCGAACACCTGAAACAGGTAGATTGAATACGACGCGTCGCCCAACACCGCAGCCAGTCGCCGCGCTCGCCCCTGGCCCAAATCGAGGTTGGTCGCGGCGACGACGATCCCCGCTGCCGGGATTCCCCAAAGAGCGAACCGGCCAGCGCCCTGCTCGTCAGGCGTCCAATGGACAGTCGCCAACAGAACAGCCAACGACACCGCCGCCACCATCCAGGCGGCCTGAGCCGACAGCCGGCCTCCGCTGAGCCTCCAATAGGCGATCCCGATCCCCAGGAGAAATTCCAGCAGCAGCCAACTCGTGACGAACTTCGCCCAAGGCAGCGCCGGAGACAAGACCACACCGAGACCGACCAGAACAGTGAACGCCGTGATCAGCGATCGTAGCGCCAGCGCGCGCGGAAACATCAGCAGCAGACCGAACACGAGATAGAAGAACATCTCGTAATTGAGCGTCCACCCCACGCCGATGACAGGAGACAGCTCCCGTCCGGGAGCTGGAATTGGCAGGAACAGGTACGAGCCGACGATCCACGCCGGGTCCGCCGCCGCATAGTGCGTCGTGAACACTCCCGGCGAGAGGACCGTGACCGCCACCGCTACGGTGGTCAGCAACCAATACAGCGGCACTATTCTGGCGATACGCTTTCTGAAGAACCCGGACACCGCCCCCGGCCGGGCGAAATCGTTCCGATGCACGTACAGCATCACGAAGCCGGAGATCACGAAGAACAGATCGACTCCCGCATCGCCTACCCTGACTTGACCAGAACTTTCGCCAAACAGGTGCGAGCCAGCTATCCCCTCCGGGAAAATGTAGCCGATCCTCGTCGTCGCGTGGGTGAACACCACGGCGGTCGCCGCGAATGCGCGAAGCAGTTGAATCGCGTCGATCCGCCCTCTGTTGACATTTACATCAACAGACGCCGTCACCCCTGCCTCCTCTCGGGACAGACACCCATGATCACACCGCATCCTTCCGGCTGCTCACAAGACGACGCTGGCTTCTCTCCATGACTCCATGCTGATCTTGTTCAGCCCCTTCCGCAACAAGCATCTCGGCGAATGACCGCGAGATTTCGCCAGATATGACGGCGTGTTGCGCGCTACGCCCGCACCTTTGAGGCGAACGCGCACAAGGGCGATCGGTGGTGCGGGCCGACCGCTACGGCGCGGCAATGTCCCCGGCACTGACGACCGGAGCTCCATCGTTTGTCGCCCCGAACAGAGACGCCGTCCTCCAAGCAGCGGAGGGGTGTTGACCAGATTGGGTAAAGACGGTTTGCTTGCTGATCACGCGCTTCCGTTACAGCACCGCGCGCCGACGAACCGGATCACCGATTCAGTATGTTTGGTTCGATCACTTGCTGATCGCCCATTGCTTCGGTACTTACAACGGATAAACTTCGGACTAAATGCAACGAATTGGGGTCCTCGAATGCCGCGCGTTGGATTCTCGGAGTGGCTCGCGTTAACAAAGGTGGTCGCTCGCGGTCAGCTCTTGCGTTACCGCGGGGGCGAGCAAGGCTACACGACCCAATTCGAGCAGAACCTCGAGAAGCAAATCGGCGTCAAGCACGCGCTCACGGTGAACAGCGGAACGAGCGCTCTGATCTCCGCGTTGGCCGCAGCGGGCATCGGCCCCGGTGACGAAGTGCTCGTGCCCGCCTACACCTGGGTGGCGACGGCCATCGCGCCGCTGATGGTCGGCGCGGTTCCGATCGTTGTCGACGTCAACGAGAGCCTGACGATCGACCCGGAGGACATCAAGCGCAAGATCACCCCCTACACCAAGGCGATCATGCCGGTTCACATGCTCAATCTCGTGTGTGACATGGACGCCATCGTCGCGATCGCTCGCGAGCATCGACTGAAGATCATCGAAGATGCGTGCCAGGCGGTCGGGCTCGTATACAAGGGGCGCCGCGTCGGCACGATCGGCGACGCCGGCGCATACAGCTTCAATCAGTTCAAGAACCTCAATTCCGGCGAGGGAGGAGCGGTCCTCACCAATGACGACCGTCTTTTCACCCGTGCGCGAATGTACCACGATGCCGGCAGCTATACGCGCGAGTACTCTTACGAATCCAACGAAGCGCCGTTCACCGGCATGAATTTCAAGGTCTCGGAGCTTACCGGCGCGGTCCTCTATGCCCAGTTGCCCAAGCTCGACCCTCTGATTTCGCGCCTGCGTGCGCGCTACCCCATCATGGTGAAGCACCTGTCTCAGACCGACAAACTCCGGATCTCACCGCACAATGACCCCGAGAACGCCGCCGGGCTGACCGTCATTCTCGATACTGCCGATGACGCAAAGAAATTCGCACAGAACCGCGGCGTCGACCGGCTGATCGACACCGGCCGGCACGTCTACACCAATTGGCGTCCGATCATGACTCAGCGTACTTTCGACGACCGGATGAATCCATGGAAATGGGCAAAGCGAGACATCCAATACTCGGAAGACATGTGCAGCCGCACGCTCGATATCCTGTCTCGGACCTGCCGCGTCTCTCTTGGCCCGCAATTTCCGATACCGTTCATGGAATGGCGGGGCCGATCCCTCCTGAAGACCCTGTCGTAGGAAGGCGTGCGGGCGGCTCCGCCCGGTTCGCCATTCTTCGAGGTCACGCCGATTGCTCTGAAATCAAAGCCACAGGCAATGAACCCATCGGTCAAAGTCGTCGTCTTGAGCTTACAGACTGCCGCCGAACGCAGAAGCCAGATGACCGCCATGCTCGGCAACACGTCGCTGGACTGGCAATATTTCGATGCCCACACATCGTTGATGTGCCCCGGCCTGCATTGCGACAACGCCGAGCTGCCACGACACTTCGGGCGCAAGCTCTCCCCTCCCGAGATTGCCGTCTGTTCGAGCCACGCCGCAATCCTCAGCGACTTTGTCGACAGCAACCAGGCCGATTACATCCTGGTTCTCGAAGACGACGTCATCTTCGATACCGATTTTCCGCTCGACCGGTTCTGTGCTTTCTGTGCCAGTAACGGCCTCGAATACGTCCGGCTGTTCGGCAAGCATTACGCCAAGGCCGTGCATCTCGGTTTCTTCTACGAGAGGTCGATCGTCCGCTTCACCACCAGCCCCGCCGGCACCCAAGCGTATCTGATGTCGCGCATGGCGGCCCGGCGCTTCCTCGAGAGTTACCGATCGATCCGAGCCACCATTGATCTGGCCATGGATTCGTTCTGGATCACGCGGCTACCGATCTATTCGATCTTCCCCTACCCGATCATCGAACGGTTTTCGCCGACTTCGATCCCGATGCCTGCGCACACGGTGGAAGTTCGGGGATTGGACCGTCTGGTCTGGCAGGGCGCTCGGGTCATCAACAAGGCTCGGAAGATTCGGACGAATGTCAGGCTTCGCAAGAGCGACGAGAGTTTGCGGCAGCGCCATTGGCAGTTTCGGCAGATCGGACGGACGGATTTGGAGAATTGCCGCGATCGATGATCCAGCCGCCCTAATTGGAGTGGACCCCGTTGAAGGTCGCAATCGTACACTACTGGTTCGTCGGAATGCGCGGCGGCGAAAAGGTGATCGAGGCTCTCTGCGAATTGTACCCGCAGGCCGATATCTTCACGCACGTCTTCGTCCCCGACGCGGTGAGCGACAGAATCCGTCGCCATCGCGTGACGACGTCGTTCATCAATTCACTTCCCCGCGCCAGCTCGATGTACAAATCGTACCTGCCGCTGATGCCATTGGCTCTCGAGCATCTCGATTTGAACGGTTACGACCTGATCATCAGCAGCGAATCCGGTCCCGCCAAGGGGATCGTCGCGCCGCCGAACGCACTGCACGTGTGTTATTGCCATACGCCGATGCGATACATCTGGAACATGTATCACGAGTATCGCAACGGCGCCGGCCGGATCACCAAGTTGCTGATGCCGCCCCTGGCTCACTATCTCCGGATGTGGGACGTTTCGACCGCAACTCGCGTCGACAGCTTTATCGCGAACTCGGCCACTGTCGCAGAGCGGATCCGGCGATATTATCGTCGAGAGTCCGTGGTCATTCACCCGCCCGTCGACACCGCGGCATTCGCACCGGTCCAGCCGTCGCAACTGGGTGACTATTACCTGATGGCCGGCGAACTCGTCGCCTATAAGCGACCGGACCTGGCGGTCCACGCATTCAACCAGATCGGCCGCAAACTGGTCGTGATCGGCGGCGGAGAGATGCTCAACGAGTTGAAGCGGATCGCCGGACCGAACGTGACCATCATGGGATCACAGCCTTTCGACGTCTTGAGAGATCACTACACGCACTGCCGCGCGCTGATTTTCCCCGGCGAGGAAGATTTCGGCATGGTGCCGGTGGAAGCGATGGCCGCCGGGCGCCCGGTCATTGCGTTCGGAAAAGGGGGAGCAACCGAGACTGTCGTGCCGGGACTCTCCGGGGTGTTCTTTCAGTCACAGGAGGTCGACCAGATCCGATCGGCGATCCTTCAGCTCGATGGCATGGAGATCGACCCGGTCAGGATTTCCAATCATGCCGCTGGATTCGGCAGGGAGGCGTTCTTTGCCGGAATCCGCTCGCACATCGACCAGTTGTTCGCCGCAAAGGCCGAGGCAGCCAGCCGCACCGGAGGCTAGCCCGTCGCCAACATCGAGAGCGTCTGGCGATCGACCACCAGGCACGTCAGGCGCCCCGTGACGAAGGCGCCGGTATCGATATTGATTCTGTTCGACCGAACGTCGATCCGCTGGACGGGCGTATGGCCGTGAACGATCAGCTTCTCGAAATTCACCGCGGTGGACAGGAATTCATCGCGTATCCAGAGGAGATCACGTTCGTTTTGATCGGACAACGCGACCCCCGGCTTCACACCGGCATGGGCGAAGAAGACGTTGCCGCAAGAGAACGTGCTCTGCAGTCCGTTGAAAAATCGACGATGCGCCTCTGGAAGACTTTCCCGAAAGGCCGACTGCAACTCCGTGACACCCGACTCGGACAGAACCTTCTTCGGCTCTATGCCGTAGGACACCAAGGTCTCGAGACCGCCCAGGCGCCGCATCCAGTTCTCGAAGATGGCCTGATCGGTCAGGCATTTGATCGCGACGGCCTCATGGTTGCCGCGGAGAAACACCAGCTCTCGTTCGCGCGACCTGCGGATGAGGCTATCGACGACATCCCGGGATTTCGGACCGCGATCGATGTAGTCGCCCAGAAACACGCAGACGGAACGAACGACAGGCCGCTTGGCCAAGTCGTCGTCGATCAGCCGGAACAGCCGCTCCATCAGATCGGCCCGGCCGTGCACGTCACCGATCGCATAGATCCGCAATCCATCGGGCAGAAACGGCAGCCAGCGCTCAAAGTTCGCTGAACCAATATCCTGTTCGGTTTTACCACCCCATCTGCTCACGGCGCTTTAGCCTTCTTCCCACAGGTACCGCTACTCGGATTCAACATGTCCTCCTGTTCGCCTCGTGTGACATACATGTCAACACGAAGGAAATTCCTTATCTTTCATAACCATACTGGGATCGATCGCGAACCGCCTTGTTGATGACAATCAACTATAACGCCCGACCGTTGTTGAACCTACGCGTCGTTTAATGTATCTAAAAACTACAAAATTTATATTCATAAACAGTACCTTGGAGTCGTCAGATGGCGAGCGGGCTGGGTCGCATAGCGCTTTTAGCGGCTGTTACGTCCATTCCTTTCTATAGCTGGTCGGCAAACGCCGCCTGTATCAATCCGCCCCTCTCAGATCAGGCGATCGCACAGTTCAGAGCAAATCCGAAAGCGTTACTCAATCCCACGACCGATGGTCGCGCGGTGGAAACGGCCGTTCGAGATCTGGTCGGGACAAACGCGACACTGGCCTCGGACATCGTGAAGTTAGCAGCGGGTGCACCGTCGCGGCTCAAGACGGCGATCGCGGCCGGTCTGGCACAGGCGGCCACCGCTTGCACGACGATGGACGCTCAAGCCGCGATGCTGATCCAGCAAGCCGTCGCCGCGCTCCCGGATGGTGAATTCCAGGCGACGTTCGCGGCGATCGCTGGTGATCTTTCGACCGCGGCCACAGCCGCTGCGGCCACCTCCGCGAGCAGCTCGACGGGAAGCGTCATCGTCAACAACCCGAACCGTTCCGGGCGCGCGACGCTGAACCCCGGCGGCGGCGGCGGGGTTACTCTCCTCACGCAGATTACATCCGGCGGCCGCGCCATCGTCGCCGTCGAAGAAACCGCGAGCGACCCAAAATCAGTTACTGCCGGCGGGTCCGTCAGCGCCACGCGCTGAGCCCCGCCTGTCAGGTGCATTCTCCGTGTCAACGCCGATGACGGTTTAGGACTGCCGTATGAACTTCGCCGGTCAGCCTCTGCAAGACGGTAGCCTGCCTCGTATCGGCACCGGCAAGGACGCGCTCTCCCTGCTGGATGTCAGCGATTTCGTCGCCCGACACTGGCGTTTCATCGGTCTGGTGACGGTGTTCGTGATCGCGCTTGCGCTCGCCTATTTGGCGGTCGCGCCGTCCAGATACACCGCCCAGACCGACATGATCATCGACACCAAACGGGTCACCTGGACTCAGTCGGAGTTCGCGACCGAGAACCGGATGGTCGAGGACGCGTCGGTCGAGAGCGAGATCGAAACGACGAAATCGGAGAAGGTCGCCCTGCAGGTCATTCGGAAGCTCCGCTTGACCGAGGATCCGGAATTCATCGGATCCGGGACCGGACTTCGCAACCGGCTTTACGAGCTTCTGAACCTCGATCCGCCGATTTCGCCCCAGGTCACGCCCAGTCAACTCGAAGCACGCGCGCTGAGCCGGGTGAAGGACAACCTCAAGGTGATCCGGCTCGGGCGATCCTACATCGAGCAGATCTCGTTCACGTCGCTGGTCCCGGAGAAAGCGGCGACGATCGCCAACGCCTTTGCGGACGCCTACATCGAGGATCAGATCCAGGCGAAATTCGAGGCGACCCGACGCGCGAGCGAGTGGCTGCAGCAGAGGATCGGAGAACTGCGCCAGCAGGCCAGCGACGCCTATCGGGCGGTGCAGGACTTCAAGTCGACCAACTCCATCATCGTGAACGGCGACGGCAAGCTCGCAAGCGACCTGGAGCTCGATCAGCTCGGAATCTCGCTTGCAAAGGCCCGCGCCGAAACCAGCCAAGCCAGAGCCAAGCTCGAACGGATCACCCGGGTTCTCGAACTGCGCCAACAGAAGGGAAGCACCGAGATTCCCGATCCGGTCGTCACCGACGCGCTCAGCAACCCGGTCATCACGCGGCTGCGTCAGCAATATCTCGACAACCAGAGCAAGGAAGCCGAATGGAGCTCGCGCTACGGGCCTGATCATCAGGCCGCACGCAATCTCCGATCGGAGATGGCCAACGTTCGGCAGGCGATCTGGGACGAAGTCAGCCGAATCGCCGAGAGTTACCAAAGCGAAGTCCAGATCGCGAAGACGCAGGAAGAGTCGATCGACAAACGGATGATCGAGGTCTTTCAATCGTCGACCGGGACACGCCAGGCACAGGTGCATCTCAAGGAGCTCGAAACCGCGGCCACCACCTACCGCGGCATCTACGAGACCTTCCTGACCCGCTTCACCCAATCGGTTCAGCAGCAATCGTTCCCGTCGACCGAGGCACGCGTCGTCACGCTGGCTTCGCCGCCGCTCGTCCGCAGTTCGCCGAAGACCAACTTGACCCTCGCCCTCGCCACCGTGTCGGGCTTGGCGTTGGGCATCCTCGCCGCCTTCGCGCGAGATCGGATGAGCCGCCGGATCCACACCCGCGCTCAACTCGAGACGATCCTGGGCACCAGTTGCCTTGCGATCATCCCGTCCTTCGAAGATCCGGCGCTCGCCTCCCAGACCGCCACCGGCTCGTCCCGGCTCTCCCGTATGGCGAGACATCTCGTGCGCAAGCGAGATCCCGCATCCGGTCAGCCTCGTGCGAAGAGTTCGGCAAACTCCGCCGCCTTCGAGAAAATCAACGACGTCGCGCCGTTCTCGGCCACCGCCGAAGCCCTCCGCCATATCAAGGTTGCGATCGACCTGAGCCCCGGCGGCGGACGCGTGATCGGCATCGTGTCCGCCCGCCCCGGCGAGGGCAAGACGACCATCTGCGCGAGCTTCGCGGCATTTTTGTCCAAGAGCGGCGCGCGAACCCTGCTGATCGACGGAGATCTACGGAATCCGTCGCTGAGCAGGACGCTCGGGTACAAGAACAAGCGCGGACTTCTCGAGCTCGTCGCAGATCAGCTTCAATTGAGCGACCTGGTCGTTACCGACCCGGTTTACAAATTCGACTTTCTACCGTCGGCCACCGAAATGAAGCCGATCAACAGCGCGGACGTGCTCACCTCCCCCTCCGTGAAGCGGATGTTGAAGTCGGCAGCAGGCAATTACGAATACATCATTGTCGATCTCCCCCCCATTCTTCCGGTGGTGGACGTGAAGGCCGCCGCACACCTGTTCGACGCGTTCATCCTGGTTGTCGAATGGGGGGCGACCATGAGCGACGAAGTCCGCAGCGCGGTCGGCGTCTCCCGTTCCCTGTCGGAGCGACTGCTGGGAGCGGTCCTCAACAAGACCGACGAAGACGTCATGCGCCGCCTCGAGGGCTACTCGTATCGCAGTCACAATTATTACTACTACGGTGCCCCCAAACACGAAAACGATCAGACAGCAAGCTGATGCCTCTGGACGCTCGTCGGCTGACGACGATCAAGTTCGTATCCTCTGCGATTGGCGTGATCGGTCTCGTCTGGGCGATGGCGACGTTTCACCGCGCGATGGCGATCGATCGCTTCGAGGAATTCACCGACCATCTTCTGCGCTTCGAGACGTTCGACGGCACCGTCAGCTCGACGGCTCTGAAGAGCCGATCGGCCCATGCACTCGATGCCTGCGACACCCGCGCGCAGCGAGCGCTGATCATGCTCGAGATCCCACTCGCCGACGCGGCGCTCAGGACCGGGGCGACGCGCGAATTCGACACGAGGAGCGCAGACCTCAGAACCCGCGCCTACCAGATACTCTCTTGCGCTCCGACCGAGTCTTTTGCCTGGCTGGTTCTGTTTGGGCTTGCGGTACAGGATGGGCGGCTCGACCCCGGCGCTTTCGACTTGCTCGATCGCTCGTACGACACGTCTCCGCGAGAAGCCTGGCTCGCCGTTCGAAGGATCGCGATTGCAGCCCCCGTCGCCTCACTCGCACCGGAAGCAACACGCGGCAAGATCGCTTCCGAATTCCGCCGACTTCTGCTGGACGGATACGTCGAGTTGCCGGCGCAATCCTATGCGAGATCTCACCAGGGCGTGAGAGAGCTTCTGGACGCCGAGATCCAGCAGCTCGACGTCCGCACTCAATCGCGCTTCAAGGCCGCGGTCGCCAAGCTCCTGCGTTGAGCACCGCTACGACGCGGCAGCAGAAGCATCGAGAGCAGACCTCGTGCAGGCGACGCGAGATCGTCCCCGATCGGGGCGACGGCTTTCCAGCGTCGCATGGCGCGTACACCGGACGGCTGCTCGTCGCCTCTCCCAGGACAGCACGACTGCGATCACGTTGACGAAACGACGGCCGATTCCCCGCAGCGAGCTACACAAGGACGGCGCGCGGCTGTTACTTAGCTCCCTCCCCGACGCCGCGCCGCGAGGCTCGAATCGACAATCGTTCGGAGCGCGGCCGCAAAGCCCGCGACGACTCGGAAACCGTCAGAACACTGACTTGCGTCGCGCACCTCTTTCGTGTCGCACGACCGCGTCACGAATTCACGCGACATCCGCGTAATGCCTGCGCCAGAGCCACTTCTGTGACGAGCAGAAAATCCGACGACGCCCGAAACGTCTTTGCGGGAGCAACCCAAGAAATCACCGGCGCGATTTGTTGCTCTATATGTCAACGGCGCGATTTATCTTAACGCGAACTTGCACGCGCAATGGTGCGATCAACAGTTTATTCACCAACCGCAATTTGATAGACATTCAATTCAATAACGCTTTGAGCGACAGTTCATCTGGACATCTACGGGCAGCCTGAGAGTGCGACGATGGATGGATTGCTGAGAACCGATACCGAGATCGATCTGGCCGACAGGAGTCGGCCGACTCCCGTCGGATGCACGTCGAAGAGAGTCCTCGACCTTCTGTTGGCGCTTTCAGGCTTGGTGATTTTGGCTCCGCTGTTACTTCTGTGCTACCTCGCGACGATGATCGCATCTCCCGGGCCGGCGATGTTTCGCCACAGGCGGGTCGGCTTCAACGGACAGACATTTGATTGCCTCAAATTTCGGACGATGGCCGTCGACGCCAACGAGCGGCTTCAACGATTGCTGGAGAGCGACCCGGAGGCCGCCGAGGAATGGAGGCAGACTCAGAAGCTGCGTCGCGACCCGCGCGTGACACTGGTCGGAGCGGCGCTCCGGAAGTCCAGCCTGGATGAACTCCCTCAGCTCATCAACGTGCTGAAAGGCGAAATGAGCATCGTCGGGCCCCGTCCCGTCACTGCCGAAGAGCTCAGCCGTTACGGACACTGCGCGGCTGAATATCTGGCATGTCGTCCGGGCCTGACGGGACTCTGGCAAGTCAGCGGCCGCAACACCACGACGTATGACCGTCGCGTGGCGCTCGACTCGTACTATGCGAACAACTGGTCCCACCGCCTCGACTTGCGGATCATCCTGGTGACCATACCGACACTCCTCACCGCATACGGCGCGTATTGAGCCGACGGCGGCGAGGCGTCCTGCGTCATGAACCCGGTGCGCAACTTGAACGACAAAGGGTCAACCCAACAGTCAACTCGCCGAGAACCACGACGTGAGCACAGATCTGATCACCCATGCAAAGCGGAAGAGCGTGTTCAGGGCTCTGGTCGCGCTCAACGCAGCCACCTTGTTGGCGTGGATGGGACTGCTGGTCATCGGCCTGGGATTCTGGCTGCAAAACATCGCCACGGCCGTTTGGGTTTTCATGTTCGACTAGGCGACGCTCTCTGAATTCCGATCGTCGGTGCTTGCAGCACGCATCGCCGGACCGGCGCGGCCGAGATCGAGCGGGTCCGGTAGCGGCCCGATTGTTCGCGGATATCAGCGGCGCCTGGGCTGGCTCGGCTTCGCCGCCCAACTTCCGGGGGCATCTCAGCTCCGGCCGGATAACGCCCCGGCGCACGCGGCACAGCAGACGTCTCACGCAGAACGGGAGCCGGTCTGGCCACGACGGGTTTCATGAACGAGATCGGCGAACCGTCCCATTGACCTCCAGACCGGTTGCCAGCAGGCTGGTGTCTAACCGGCCTGTTCTGGCAGCAGCACAAGCCCCGTCCGGGCCGCACTGATCGTTAACCTCAATCGGTAGCCGTTCGTTTACTCCACCGATGCATGCTCTGGAGCAGTCGTTCACGTAGAACATTCCACAATCAGTAGCTGTCGATGCTGGATAGACTGCTCAGTCCGACCCTTGCGCTGGCGGCGGCTTGCGTCGTTGTCAGCCCTTCGGTTGCGCGGCCTGCCGTGACGCGGGCCGGCGCGATCCAGGTTCTGGCTGAAGCTGCCCCGGCACTGGCTCCCTTTCAGCATGTTCGATTCTGCATGCGTTATCCTTCGGAGTGCGCTTCGGATCGCGATCAAACCGACCGCATCGATCTCTCCCCATCGGCGCTCGAACTGCTGGAAACGATCAATCGGCGCGTGAATTCGGAGATTGCGCCGGTCCGGAAGGTCTACGGCTCGGATTTGCGCATCGGGTGGACGATCGGACCGAAGGCTGGAGACTGCAACGACTACGCCGTCACCAAGAGGCATCGCCTGATCGAGAGCGGTGTGCCTGCACGGGCGCTGCGCCTGTCGGTGGTGCGGACGCCCGATCAGGTCGGGCACCTCGTGCTCCTGGTCTCGACGACGGACGGCGACCTGGTGCTCGACAATCTGGCACCATCGATCCGCTCTTGGCAGAGCACCGACTACGAATGGCTCAAGATCCAGTCGAGCGCTGATGCTCGTCTTTGGTTCGACGTCGGCAGAAGGGTCGCCGAGCCGTCGGACCGCCAAGGCCCGGTGGGACTTCAGCTCGCCGCGCAAAGAACCGCCGAGTAGCCGAGGCCGGTCTGCCGGCTGGGATTGTCGAGCACCGCCGCAAACGGACAGCCTACCGATCAGGCCGCAAAGCGGCGTCAGACACGCACCCCGGAATTGCCGTGATCAGGTCGGCGATCGCCGGCAACCTCGTCTCGCTCCGTTCCGCGCTCCCGCGTGGCGAGGGCGAGTCCGCAGCCGAGCAGGATGCCGAAGGGAATCGAGTAGCCCGGGACCTGCAGCGGAAAATCGATCAGCGAATGCAGATAAGTCATCACCATGATGCCGCTGATGGCACACAGAAACGTCCGGCTTGCCCCGACCGAACGGGTGGCAGCCCGTGCCACAATGACCAGCGAGCCGGCGGCCGACATGCAGACGAGCAAGGCGATCGGAAGCCCCATTTCGACGGCGATTTCGATCAGTGTCGAGTGGGCGTAGTCCCAAACGCCCCACATCGACATGTCACTTCCTCGGAAAGCAGGAAAGACATCCGGAAACGCTCCGGCCCCGATGCCGAAGATCGGACTCTCCAAAATCACTCGGAAAGCGTACTTGTAAGCCATCCAGCGGCCTTCATCGAACATGCCGCGCGTCATGACGCTCTGGCTTTGGGCCAGCCACCACGCGATCGCGATCAAGCCGATGGCCGAGATCAACAGACCATAGACAAGGCGAAGCCGTAGCTGACCGGCGACCATCTGGAGGATCGCGGCGAACAGCCCGAGTACGGCACAAGCCAGGCCCGCACGAGAGCCGGTGGAGAGCAGCGCGAGGAAGCACAGCAGGCCCGCAGCGGCCCGAGCGGCGACCTGGATTCCTGCTGCCTCATTGGAAGGGCTGAGCATCACGAGCCGCAGCGAAAGCGAACCGAACGACTTCAGCTCTTGCTGGATCGAACATGCCCACAGGATCACCCCGGCCCCCAGCAAGGCGGCGGCCGTATTGTGATTGATGAAAGTGGCGGTCAAATCCGCCTGATATGCCGTCTTCGGCTGCCAAAGCACGAACCCAGGTGTGAAAGCCCGAGCCAGCAAACCGTAGAGCGCGTAGAGCAGGATCGAATAGCGAGCGACCTTGAACAGGGTCTCGGCATTGCTTCGCGAGGTCCCGATCCAGAAGCCCGCCAGCACCGAAGTGACGAGAAGCAGATAGTGCCCGGCAGATACGACCGGAATCTCCGCGCGAGCCGATAGTCTCGACGAGATCGGGAGATGGATGAGCTCGCTCGCCCGGTCCCAGGCGTCCGAGTTCGCTCCGGCCGATAGTCCGGGAATGATCTGGATGGCCGCGACAACGAGGTACGCGGCGCAGACCGTCAAGAACGCGATCAGGACGCGGAATTGAGCGCCGGAAACAGAGCGCAGCGGTCTCCCGATCAGGCTGATCGACAGCACCACCACCCACGCCAGCACCCAGATATTGTCTACGGAGCCGAATGGCAGAGGCGCCAATGCGAACGCCGCAAGGGTGAGCCCTAGCTGGACCTTTCCGAGCGCTTCGGCGTGGGAGGACTTTGCGTCCACATCCACCGCCGAAGCAATCGGAGCGGTCCTATCGGTCACCAACGGGTCTTCGTGGCCGCGTTCACGTTGATGGCCGCGTTCGACACGTTCGACGTCGTGTTGGCCGTGTTGTTGATCAGGGTCAGCAGCTTGTAGTAGTCGACCACCCGCGCATTCGCGACATACATGACGTCCTTGCTTCTGATCTGGAAGCCGGAGGCCAGCAGCATACCGGACGGATCGCGCAGATTGACGTGATAGATGGTCGGAATGCGATCGTAGGTGAAGCGGTTCGTGTCGACTCCGAGCTTGTCGAGCAGCGGCCGATCTTCGTAGCGGAACACGAAGACCTCGGCCGGATCCGACTGCTGATCGTTCAGACCGCCAGCCTTGCCGATCGCCTGGGCCAGCGTCAGGGATTCGACGTCGAAGGTCAGCTCGGAATTATAACCGAACACGTTCTGATTGAGAGCGCCAAGGGCGGTGAAGGTCGGCGATTCTCTGGTGAGGAAGATCACGTCGTTGGGACGCACAAAAATGTTCTCGGACGGATCATGGACGATGCGGCTGAGAAGAACCTTCACCTTCTTGCCATCGCGCTGAAGCGTGACGTAGCTCTCGATCGCCTCGTACTTCGGTCCACCTGCGCGGGCGATCAGAGCGAGAAGCCGCTCGCCGACGCTGTTGAGCGCGAACACTCCCGGGGCGTTGACGTCACCCAGAACGCTCACGACGCTCGAATGCTGCTGGTTCAGGCTGACGACGACCTGCGGCTCGATCGCCCGATTCCGCAGCCGAGCGACCACGGCCTGCTGCACTTCCGGAAGCGTTCGTCCGGCCGCGGGCACTTCGCCGGCATAAGGAACAGAAATATTGCCGCGCTGGTCGACGGCCTGCGGCGGCAGATCGACGAAGTTACCGGGGCGAGCACCCGCGGATTGCCCCGGAGTGAACAGACCCCCTGGCGCCGCTTCGAAGATCGAGATGTTCAGAACGTCTCCGACGCCGACCACCTGCTGCGGCTTCGGACGCCTGTCTCGGAACGATCCCTTGAACGACACGACGTTGGGCTGCGACAGGAAGCCAATGGTGTCTGCGGAGACATCGACCAGCGCATAGGGCAATGCGTTCGTCGACCTTATCCCGGCGGTCGCATAGTTCTCGACTGACTCACTCGAAGGCCCGGTGCCTGGCAGAACCGCACATGCCGACATCGAAATCAGCAACAGCAGACCAGCAAGCACCTGAAACGTCTTGCGCACCACGGGCAACCTCATTGCATCGCTCCACAAGGCCCGCGGTCAACCAGCTTCGGTGGGCGAGTCCAGGCGACGAACATAATCTGTGGCCTTGTCGGGACGCGAACGACCGCCCCTCCGAATCGAGCCTCGAATACTTCCCAGAACCCTACTTACAGGGCACAGTGTTTTGAAGACGCTCCCCCCTCCCAACCCTCATTCTCCGGGAACACGTTGCAGTTGAGCCACACTGGACGCTGCTAACCAGTAGTCCTGTGACCCAAAAGTCCCGTTTGCGCCCTCGGCGGCCCTCTATTCCGGCCCCGCTACTCGACCGTCCAAGCCGAGCAGGCTGTCCGCGGGGCGTCATCGTGCCTCTCCCCGGAGGCCCATGCTTCGACATCGGGCGGCTGCGCCCAGTGCGCCCCACGGGCGGCTGCCCCCCAAGTTCTCACCGAACTCCCCTCAAGGCAGCCCCAAAGGCGCCGGATCACACCTGCCCCTCCGCGCCGTTTCGCGACGTCCAGCAGGAACTAAGTGATTGGATGATTTTCAGAATACTATCTGGCATCGGCTCGCCGACCTGGCGACCGACCTCCCCTCCTCAAATTCAACAAAGTTCCACTCAGTATCGCTCGGCAGTCATATGTTCATGCAATCTGGAGTGAGCGATCCTAGATTGCTGGGGGCTGAATCGGGGCTCGCGCCGAAAGGCGCTTGGGGGGAGAACTGCAAATGATCTATCAATCGAGCCTACCGAGCTGGGGTCACGCCGACGGAGGAAGCCGCGGGAGGCCGTAATGGCGTATTTGGCTATTGCCTTGGCTCTGGCGGGGTTCTTGATTGGACTGAGATTTCGGCTCGTCGGACTGCTTCAAGCCCTCGCCGTGGTTCTGCTCCTGACGATCGGCATCTGTATTGGGTCTGGATACGGTTTTACAAAGACGATCGTGGTCGTGATCGCTGCTCAGGCAGTCATCCAGGCCGGGTATTTCTTCGGCCTGCTGGCACAGACGCTGTATCAGTCCCGTCGCACCCGAATGGTTCTCTGAAAGCGCCACTCTGTCCCCACCGACGTTGTCGGATGGCCAGGGTAGCACCGGTCGACCGAGGCCTGCTCGCGCCTTCCGAAGCGGGTCTTCAGGTGAGATCCGCGCCCCTGAAGCCGCCGCCTCGCCTTTTCGGCGCAAGATTGGCCTCTTGGATTGCGATCCTTGTGCTACAAGCGGACTGATGCCGCCCGCTTTTCCGGGTCGATATTTGGTGGGACGTTTGGATTCTGGTTTCGGAGACTTGCTATGAACTTGAGGAAGGTTGCGATCATTTCGCTGGTTTTCAGCAGTGCGGCCGTCGCGGCGTCCGAGCCGGCTTCTGCGCGAAATCGGCTCTATCCGGTCACGACCTGCGGTCCTGACCAAGCCTACCTCTGCAAACTACACGGATCGTTCGATGATCCGCCCTTCCACTACAATCTCGCCATTCATCCGGGCTGCATCAAGACCGTCAGCAAAGGCCGTCGCTACGGACGTGAATTTGTCATCGTTTGCGGTAGCCCGGAACGTCCGATGGTTTGGTGGTGACCCCACGGTCGCTCAAAGAATCCTGGCTGCGACGCCACGGCGGTTCGGAATAGGCGACTACCTTTCCGGCCGCAGTCCGACATTGTTCGGCGAACTCTGACGACGTGAAAAGTCGTTTGCATTGCCTCTGCCGGCTTGAGATCGATCCGCCGGGACGATGTTGTTCGACCCGCGATCACGGACCAGGTTTCCGTACATATCTCGTTGTGGCGCCACGCTCTGTGCCGACGCACTCGCAACCATCGACAGGATGGCGGGAACAACCAAGATCAACGCCCTCATGAAATCCTCCCCGATCAAGACAGCCGAAGCGTAACTAATAATGAAGCAGTTGCAAATCGGCGAGCCGAAACATCGCTGTCGCGTTTGCAGCGCCGCCTGAACAACCAGCTCGGCGTTGAGGACACCGTGAACGGCTGCGCCGAATCAGCGGGCGGCGACCGCCTCGTCAGCCGCGGCGATGACGATCAAAGCCGTCGGCAGAACCGAGCGCACGCGGGCAAGATTGGGAAGCATTGCCGACCGAACCGAATGTGAATGCGTCTGCCCGAATCGAAGATCCGGATCGGGACCGTAGCGTCTTTGAAATCCGCTCCACGGAGGCCGTCTCGGCGGGCACGCCATCGACGGCGACGAACCGATCGGCTGGTTGGTTGGTTGGTGGGGGAGGCAGGACTCGAACCTGCGAAGCCATGAGGCGGCTGATTTACAGTCAGCTCCCTTTGCCACTCGGGACACTCCCCCGCCCGTGCCGCCGGCCCAACGCCTGTGGCAGGCAAAACCGGGACCGGAAGCCGCAGCGAGCCCGCGGGCGGGCCTGCAACGCGGCGCGGTTATGGGCGATGCGGCCCCCTAAAGTCAACCAACCCCATGACGATTTCGACACTCCTTCGTCATATCGGACGATCGAGCCGAAATTGCCTTGCGTCGTGTTGCGTGAGACAAGCGCCGCCATGAGCGACAGACCGCCGAATTCCCGCTTTTCCCGCCGCGACGGCCCGCCCCGCGGCAAGCCGCCCCCCGCCGGGTTCCGCCGCGACGCCCGCGAGCGCGACGGCGACGGGCCCGTGATCCTGTACGGCTGGCACACCGTGACGGCGGCGCTGGCCAATCCGCGGCGCAAGTTTCGCAAGCTGTGGCTGACCGAAAACGCCGCCCGCAAGCTCGCGGACGAGAACATCGACACCCGAATCGCGCCGGAGATCGTCCGGCCGTCGGAGATCGACCGCCGGCTCGGGCCGGATGCGGTGCATCAGGGGATGCTGGCCGAGGCCGACGCGCTGGAGACGCCGCGAATCGACACCCTGCCCGAGCACGGCATCGTGCTGGTGCTCGACCAGATCACCGATCCGCACAATGTCGGCGCGATCCTGCGCTCGGCGGCGGCGTTCGCCGTGCAGGCGATCGTCACCACCGCCCGGCACAGCCCGGAAGCCACCGGCGTGCTCGCCAAATCCGCCTCCGGCGCACTGGAGCTGGTCCCCTTGGTGCTGGTGCAGAATCTCTCCCGGGCGCTGACCGAGCTGAACGAGCGCGGCTTTCTCACCGTCGGGCTCGACAGCGAGGGCGAGGACGACCTCGCCGCGGTCGCGCTGCGCCAGCCGCTGGCGCTGGTGCTCGGCGCCGAGGGCAAGGGCCTGCGGCAGCTCACGCGGCAGACCTGCACCACCGTCGCCCGGCTCGACATGCCGGGCGAAATCAAGAGCCTGAACGTCTCCAACGCGGCGGCGCTGGCGCTGTATATCGGAGCCAGCCGGCTCGGCCTGATGGGCCGCCGCTAAGGTTCTGAACGCAGAACGCCCGCCCGCATCGGCTGCGGACGGGCGGCCTGAGCCGGCGCGATGCCGATCAATAACGATGGTGATGCATCGGCCCGTGGGGGCGATGGCCGCGGTGCCAGCCGGCATGGTGGTGGCGGTGCGCCCCCGGCCGGACGTGATGGCGGCCGCGATAACGCACCACCGCCGGCCCCCACGACGGCTCTCCGATCACCTGATGGGTCATGGCGTGCGCATAGGCGCCGCCGGTGTAGGCGGTGCCGGTGCGATACACCGAGACGGCACGCTCGTCGTAATAGGGACGCGGCGCGAACCGGCCGGGGCCGGTATAGGCCGGCCCCTGGTTGACGTAGTAATAGCGGGTCGGGTCCGGCAGACGCTCGAACGCCGCGGTACCGTAGCCATAACCGTAGCCGGTCTCGAACGTGGCGTAGCCGTTGCCGCACGGGCTGACCACCGGGCCGCACGGCCCGCAGCCGCCGCCGAACACACCTCCGCCGCAGGCCAGCGCCGGCGCGGCGCTCGCGGTCACCACGGCCAAGGCCGCGACCAGTCCGGAAACCAATGTACGCATGCTACGCTCCTGTTCGATGTCGTGGTCGAGATCGTGGTGTCGGCGGCACGGGGGCCATCACCGGTACGGCCGCGGGCCGGGCCGCGGCGGCTCGTCGAACGGCGGCGCAATCAGCACCTGGGGTTCGATCATCGGGGACGGCGGCGCCGGCTGCGGCGGGCGCGACTCCACTTCCCAGGATTGATGGAAGCTCTCCGCCGGCTTCGGCAGCTTGCGGTCCGGCGGCGGCTCGATCTCCAGCCGGCCGTAGCCCGGCAGCCGGTTCGAACCCGGGTAATAATGGCCGACCTCCGGATACACCACCCGCCGGCTGCCGTAGATCGTCGGCTGCACATGGGTGCCGCGCTCCAGCCCCCAATCGCCCTCGATCATCGCATAGGACGCGTCGCGGCCGTTGATGATGATCGGCACGCCCGGCCGCCCCGGAATGACGATCGCCCGCCCGCCGCTCTCGGCGAGCGCCGGGCCCGCGGTGAAGGTCGCGGTCAGCAGCGCCAGCGCGGGCGCCAGACATCGAAGGGTGTAGGGATCGGACATGCGGCAAACGCTAAGGGAAAAGCCTGGCAGATGGGTTAAGGCACGGCCGGCAGCGGCCGGTAAGCCTAACGCGCAACCCGGGTTCGGGGTCCGTCCGCCGCGATAGATCGCAACGTCGTTAATGCCGGCTTTCGATCGGCGGTGCGCCCGGCGCCACGGAAACCGCTGCAGCGGCCTTGTCGAGCCGCGGCGGCGCTGCTAGCTGTCTGCCCGATGCCGGCGTAGCACAGCGGTAGTGCAGCGGTTTTGTAAACCGAAGGTCGGGAGTTCGATCCTCTCCGCCGGCACCATTGGGCTCGACGCAAAGCAGCTTCGCAGCGCTATGCGACGTCGTCCGTCTCCTGGGCGTGGGCCATTTCCATCACGATGGTGTAGAGCCGTTCGCCGACCAGATGCCCGGCGTGGAATCCGGTCTCGGTCTGCAGCCAGGCCAGCGCGTGCTGGTGGCGGGGCGACTGGCCGACATGCGCCATCGCCCAGTTGGGGAACGCTCGGACCGCGATCGGGCTCGCCAGCAACACCTGAACGTCGCTGTGACGGCCGTCCTGCTGGATCGCCTCGAACACGGCTTCGACGGCGCTGCGGGGGCCTTCGAGCACCTGAGCGAAGAAGCCGCTGTTGAAGATCAGCGCGCCGGTGATCCCTTCCCGCTCGTTGTGGGCGCGGGAGGTGGCGAGGATATCGGCGATTTCCGACGAGAGGCTGTCGAGCCCCCCTGCGATCCGGTTTCGGCTGACATAGAGAACGCGAAAAAGCTCCGCCTGCATCGAATCCCTCGCCCGCTCGGGCGCTTCCCTCCTGTGTGAGCATCGGCCCCGAAACGCCCTCGGCCGACGCGCGACCGGGCCGGCCGAAGCTGTCCGCGATCCAGCACCACGGCCCGGCAACGACCGCAACGCGAGCCTGCCTCGCCCCGCCACGCCTGTTGCCGCACCGATCAGACGGCGACGCTGCTCGGAACGAGGTTCTGGCGGGCCACGTTGATCGTATACACCACCGCCGATCTCGGTGCCGGGAAGTCGCCATTGGCAAAAATGCCGTCGCGCTCGAAACGGCCTTCGGTACTGATCAGCAAAGACGTGGTGAAGATGCAATGAACCTCGCCGCCGGCGTTGGTGAACGGCAGCAGCAGTTTCTCGTAGTCCACCGGCACGTCGTGCGCATCGGAAACCGAGGAGATCGAGTACACCGGCTTGCGGCTGCGCCGACACAGCTCGTATTGCGCGAGCATGTGGTCGCGCGCCGCCGGCGACAGAAACTCGTCGAGATGCAGCCCGCGAGGCTCCAGGCCGGTGGCGGCCGACAGCAACGATCCATAATGCAGGATCTGGTAACGCCGTGGCTCCGCCAGGCCCACCACCCGCGTGACGATCGATCGCGACATATCGAGGCTCGCGGGCTCGAACGCAAACGGCACCATCGCCGGATCGGGGATCCTGCCGCCTCGCGCCCATTGGCTGATCAGCCAGCGATGAGGCACGTGTCTGACGACCTCAACACTGCTTGGATTGGCGAACATGATCGGGGAATTCCTCATCTGGCAGCCGCCACCCGCCACCGGGTGATCGGGCAGCGCCGCCGTCACTGCAGCACGGCGCACAGCAGCTATCCGAGAGCTCATAGCCGGTCAACGCTTGGCGACAGACTGCATGTGGCTGCCGAAGGTATGCGCATCTTGGCACGGCTCCCGGCTCGCCGCAGCCTGGGGGCGCTACGAGTTCAGACCGAACTCCTCGCGAAGGCGGAATCCGACTCGACCGCCGACGTGCATGCCGGTCGGCTCCGGCTGTCGACGACTCACAATCAACTCAAAGGCGACGCAACTAACTCTCATAACTATCAGTTCCACCAAAGGAACTCGGCGCCATTTGAGCTGGATCAATTTCACTGCCAGTATAGGTTGCAAGACTGCAGCAGATACTCTTCGGAGGAATCTCCCATGCGGTTGATGCAGGAGCGGGATTATTTGTTTCATCGCTGTGGTGGGTGTGGGGCGGCTGCGCATCTGACGCGCAGCACGCCCGCGGCCGCCGGCGGCGAGCGGCGCACCTACGAGTGCCGCCGATGCGGCCGGGTCGACGTCTATGACGTCGGTCCGGATGTCGGCGCGCCGTGGATCCTGATCGATCAGTGCCGGGATGCCAGCGCGGCGGCGATCCGGCCCTGAATCACCACGCCGAGCCAGATCACCAGTGTCGACAGGCCGGCTGCGGCCACCACCAGAACGTCGCTCTCGCTCATCGGATCGGTCCTCCGCCACAACGGGCGGCGCACCGTCCGGGCGCCGCCGCGGCAGCGTCGCAGCCGCGACGCCTGCCGGAGACGATTATTTGCACGGCCGCGACCGGCGGCGTTGACGCCGGTCAACAGCGGCGCAGCCGCTGCGGTCACGGCCTGCCGGGCGGGCGTCACAGCCACCGCACCAGCACGGTGAGATTGATCGCGCAGGCCCCCAGCAGCGCCAGGGTGAGGCCGGCCGGAGCACTGTCGATGCGGGTTTTCAGGATCTTCGTCATGTCGGAACCCGTGGTCATGACCGGACCATCGGGTGATTCTAGCCGTGGAGTCCCAGGCGATATTTTTCGCCGGATTTAACCCTCGTTAACCTTCGATTCCCGGCTCGCTAAGCCCTTCGTTGCGCACGCAAAAAAGGCCGGCGCGACGGCCGGCCCTGACGCTGCGTTGTGGCGAGGCGGGATCGCGGCCCGGTCAGTACTTGGCGACCGACGGCCCGCCCCAGCCGAAGCGGTAATTGATGCCCGCCTTGACGGTGTGCTCGTCGTTACGGAACGAGGTGCCGACCACGTCGGCCGGACCGCCGGTGAAGGTGGTGTCGCCGAACTTGTAGTACTGGTACTCGACCTTGGCCGACCAGCTCGGCGCGAACAGATATTCCAGGCCGGCGCCGACGGTGTAGCCGTCGTTGCGGCTGCCGCTGGTGGTATAGGCCGCCGGGAATCCGGCCGCGGTGGCGACGCCGAGATCGCTGTCGCGCCAGGCGTAGCCGCCCTTGGCGTAGAGCAGCGTCGGTCCCCAGGTGTAGCCGAGCCGGCCGGTGACCGAGCCGAGGCCGCGGGTGTCTTCCGCCGCGGTGCTGCCGCCGGAGAACAGCACGCCGGTGTTGCTCGACGACAGCCAGCTATATTGCGCCTCGAGACCGATCACCCAATTGGTGGCGAACTGATAGTCCGCACCGCCCTGGACGCCGCCGAAGAACCGGCCGGAATTGCCCGGGATGCTGTTGTCGCCGGCCCAGGCACCGCCGACATGGCCGCCGACATAGAAGCCGGTCCAGTTGTAGACCACTTCGGGCGCCGTATAGGCCGGCGCCGCCTTGGTGTAGGGCCGCGGCGGCAGATCGGCCGCGAAAGCGGGAGCGGAGAGCGCGATCACCGCCGCTGCGCCGAGCAGAGTGTTCTTCATCGTGGTCATCGCCGTCCCTCCTTCGATGCGTTCCGATGTGCTCAAAACAGCATGGCAATGGTTTGGTTGCCCGGTGGCGACGGCGCAGCATTCATTCAGCAGGACTGTGACGACGCCGCAACACTCGGGAACCCCTCCCTGTCAGGCCGGCATCAGATTAGTCGCGGCGGATTGCGATCCGGTCGGGATCAGCGCGACAATTTTTCCAGAGCGGGAAACGGCGCATACACCACCCCGGTGCACAGCTCGCCGGGCTGCTGTGCGACCCGGTCGAGCCGGCCGTCGACATGGACGATCGCCATGTCCTGCAGCGTACCGCCGCGCGGGGTGAAGCGCAGGCACGACACCCAGCGCGTCCGGCCGTCGACCGGGCGCTGCGCCGGCTCGGCCATCGCGGCCTCGCGCAGGCCCGAAGGGTCGTTCAGATAGGTGCGCAGGAACGCCGGGATCTCGCTGCGATAATTCGCCGGAAACGGCTGCGGCGGATCGCTGTCGAACGACGCCGAGCCGCCGATCGCGCAAGCACCGAGCAGCGCCGCGAGCGGCAGCGCCAGGGCGGCGCGCAGCGGCGGCCGGGACTGTGGGGACGCGGCGAAACGGCGAAGCATGGCCCATTGCCATAGCGCGGCGGGCGGCGAAATCAAAGACCGGACGGCCGCGCGCCGCCGCGGCGCAGCGCACGGCGCCCGGCCCGGCTCGACAACGCCCGGACACCTCGTATAGACCGGCGGCGGTGACAGGCGGCCGGCACCGCGCCGGCAGTCATGTCCGCCGCCGTCAGAGGCCGCCTTCGATGAGCACGTCCGCGCGGCAAGACCGCACCCCGTCGTCCCGCCCCGCTTCGCCGCGCATCGCGACCGACCACATCGCCTTCGTCGCCTCGACCAGCGCCGAGGCGCAGGCCGCGCTGGCGCAGCTCGTGCAGCTTTACGGCAACGCCGAGCCGCACGAGGCCGACGTCGTGGTCGCGCTCGGCGGCGACGGCCTGATGCTGCAGACGCTGCATCAGCAGATGCGCAGCGGCAAGCCGATCTACGGCATGCACCGCGGCACCGTCGGCTTCCTGATGAACGAATATTCCACGGTCGATCTGCGCACCCGCCTCGCCGCCGCGCGCGAGACCGTGATCCATCCGCTGTTGATGCGCGCCACCGACATCTACGGCGAGGTGCACATCCATCACGCCATCAACGAGGTGTCGCTGTTTCGCCAGAGCCACCAGGCGGCGCGGCTGCGGATCTCGATCGACGAGCGCGAGCGGATGAGCGAACTGGTCGCCGACGGCATCATGGTGGCGACCCCGGCCGGCTCGACCGCCTACAATCTGTCGGCGCAGGGCCCGATCCTGCCGATCAACGCCCAGCTCCTGGCGCTGACCCCGATCTCGCCGTTCCGCCCGCGGCGCTGGCGCGGCGCGCTGTTACCCGACAGCGCCTTCGTGGTGATCGACGTGCTCGAAGTCGACAAGCGCCCGGTCGCCGCCGTCGCCGACCACGACGAAGCCCGCGACGTCCGCCGCGTCGAAGTGATCTCCGACAAGACCATCGCGATGCGGATGCTGTTCGATCCGGGGCACTCGCTCGAGGAGCGGATTCTCAGCGAGCAGTTTGGCGGGTATTGAGGGATTTTGTGGAGAGCGGCTGCCCGCCTCCCCTCGCCTCGCCATCGACCACCGATTTGACCTTGATACCAGCCGCCTCAGCATTCACCCCGTCATGTCCGGCATGACGTGGGGAGAGGCCGGAGCGCTCAGGCCTTCTTGCTGCGCACCGGCACCGGCTGCGGCACCAGATCGTTGACGGCGCTCATCCGGGTGACGAGGCTGCGGAGGCGGGCGATGCGGCGGGTGTAGGTGAGCATCAGCCCGGCGAGGAAGGCGCTGCAGATCAGCGTGAACACTGCGAACGCGACGACGTCGTCACCCATGGTCGTTCCTCTCCTCGATTGGCGCGCAGCCGGCGCCGGGAAGGCGAGCCGGTCGCGTCGCTGCGCGAACGATACACGATGCTAGGCGCCCGAGTGATAATCTTGAATGACCGGCGACAACCGATCGCCGCCGCGCCGCCCAAGTCGTGCGCGATGGCTAATCTTTGATGAAGCGGGGCGTTGTGCAACGCAGCACAACTACTCGTGATAGAAATGCCCGTGCGGCTCGGTCATCGAATGGTCCCACGGCGTGGCGCGGTGGGTCTCGGTGCCGCAGGACGCACATTTGTATTCGCGCACCTGATAGCCCTGCACCAACGGCCGGTTGCCGATCAGCTCCAAGGCGACGTTGCAGGCCGGGCAATGCGGGGTCGTGTTGGTCATGCGCGCCATCCGAATCAGCAGAGTTCCTAGTCGGCACGATTTCGGGTTCCATCGCCACTGCGTTGTGGCGGCGACCGATTCCGGAAGGCTGCGCCATGCAGTCGCAGCCGAAAGTCGCACACCTTGCGGCGCCGCCCGCGCGGCGCGCCCCCTCAACTCTTCCTTAACGACGCGCCGCTATCGTTAACGCAACGTTTATCGGCGCGACGCGCGCCCGGGCCGTGCCATGTACCGGATCGACTTCAACAAGCTGCGCTTCCTGATCGTCGACGACAATCCGCACATGCGGCGCATCCTGCGCACGCTGCTGCATTCGTTCGGCACCCGCGAAGTCTACGAGGCCGAGGACGGCGCCACCGCGCTCGAAATGTACAGCCACTATTCGCCCGACATCCTGATCACCGATTGGGAGATGCCGATCTTCGACGGGCTGGAGCTGGCGCAGATGATCCGGCAGCCGGAGGCCAAGGGCAATCCGTATGCGCCGATCATCATGCTGACGGCGCATTCGGAAAAGCGCCGCGTCACCCTGGCGCGCGATGCCGGCGTCACCGAATTCCTCGCCAAGCCGATCTCGTCGAAGGGGCTGTATCAGCGCATCCTCAACGTGGTGGCGAGTCCACGCCCGTTCATCCGCACCCGCAACTACTTCGGCCCCGACCGCCGCCGCAACACCACCGCCGGCTATATCGGCCCGGAGCGGCGCCACGGCGGCGAGGCGGAGATCATCCAGCAGCCGTCGCTGCTCGATAAGGCCCGGGTCAACACCTAACAGGCGTCTCGAGAGCCATGAGCAAGCCCCGTCCCGGCGACCTTCAGGTCGCGACCTTCCCGACCCATCAGGTCATCACCCAGGCCAATCCGCTGCGCCGCGCGATGCGGCGGCTGGCCGAGGACGCCTCCACCGAGCCCGCCGACGATCCGGTGGCGCGCGCCGAAGCCGCGCTGGCGTCGCTGTCCGGCGAGTTCGGCGAGTGGATGGCCGAGGAATGCCAGCGGCTCGCCGCCGCCCACGCCGATCTGCTGCGCGACGGCGTCACCAAGGACAATCGCGCCGCGCTGTTCCGCGCCGCCCACGACATCAAGGGCGATGCCGCCACTTTCGGCTTTCCGGCCGCGGCCGCGACCGCCGCCAGCCTGTGCCGGATCGTCGAGCACGCGCCCGATCTGTCCAAAGTGCCGGGCGAACTGATCGCCAACCACGTCGCCGCGATCCAGGCGATCGTCCGCGAAGGCGCCGGCGGCCAGAAATCCGAAGTGCAGCGGGCACTGAACCGCAAGCTGCGCGGCGTCGCCGACGATTACCTCGCCGCCGTCAACCGCGATCGCCCCGAACACCTCGAAGCCATCCTCGCCCCGAGCATCGCACCGGACGAGTAATGGTTTGTCATTCCGGGGCACCGCGCAGCGGCGAACCCGGAATCCAGAGGTTGTGACGACGCCGAGCTCTCAACAGCGCGAGATTCCGGGTTCGCTTGCTACGCAAGCGCCCCGGAATGACTCATCGTTGGCTTGCAGGGGCTAAGCTACGCCGCAACCGGCGCGTAGGTCCAGGCTTGCTGTTCGGCGATCACTTCGTCGCGCAATGCCGCGGCTTCGTCGCGGGCGAATTCGGTGGCGAAGCGGCGCAGCAGGATCAGCAGCGGGCCGGCCGCATCGGCGTCGGTCTCACACTGCGTCAGCACCCGCTCGACCATGCGGCGGCGCAGCCGGGCGGCGCCGGATTCGTTGGCGACGAAACCGATCTCGCGTTCGGCGGCGAGCGCGGCGCGGAACGCCGGAAATACGGTTTCGGGCAGCCCGGCGCGGCCGAGCAGCGCGTTGAGCGAGGCGCGGCCGCCGTCGGCGAGCAGCGCCGCGACCCGCGCCGGCGCGGTGCCGGAGAGTTCGGCGAGCGCGTGTTCGACCAGCGGCAGGTTGCCGGAGAGCAGCGCGCGCAGGATCAGCCCGGCGGTCAGTGTGCCGGTCTGGCGCAGATGCCGCATCAAGGCCGCGATGTCGGCGCCGCGGGCGCGCGCGGCGATCGCGATCGTCGAGCGGTCCATCGCCTCGCCGGTCGCGCGCGCGGCGCGATCGGCGCTGAGCCAGCCGCGCGCCACCACGAATTGCTGCAAGGTGTCGGACAGCTTCGCCACCAGGGCCAGCCGCGTCGCCGCCGGCAGATCCGGCAGCGCCAGCATCGACTCGCGGATCGCGGCGAGATGGCCGTGACGCTCGACGATGCGGTCCCACGAGAACGGAGCCAGCTCGGCGTGCGGATTTTCGATCAGCTCCAGCGCCGCAGCCGGCGAGCCGACCTCGGCGATCGCCGCACACACCGCGGCGGGTAGCTGGAAGCGCCGCGCCACCGCGCATTGCACCGCGTTGTCGCCGGTGGCGACGATGTCGACCAGATCGGCGTCAAGTAACAGCGGCGAGAATTCCAGCACCGGCAGCGCCACCGAGGCCTGATCGGAGGCGAGCGCGCGCACGATCGTCGGCGGCGCATCGGGCGTCGAAGCGAACACCTCGGCGATCGCCTGCCGCACTTGCGCGGCCGGATCGTCGAGCATCAGCAGCAGCGCGCCTTCGGCGGCGATGCGGTCGTCGATCGACAGATCGGAAATCAGCCAGGCGCGGGCCAGAGCGCGGGTGGCTTCGGCGCGTTCGCCGGCCGGTGCGTGACGGATCCAACTGATGAACTGCCGAACAATCATGACACTTCCGGCCGACGCAACTTCACCCCGCACCATCGCAAGGCGCCTTACGTCAACCATCGATAAACCATGCCCCTTAACAAAGGGTTCACCATAACCGGCTGAGTTCGTTGACGTTTCGTTAAGGATACGGCGCCCGCCAGGCGCCGATGGCGGCGCCGGCTTGCGGCCGGCGGACGGCGGCCCGGCGGCCGGCGGCGGCCGCCTGCCTACAAACGCGACAATGTATGATTACAGATTGATCGCTCACGGGCGGCATTTGAATATGCAAATTCGCACATTGCCTTGCACAATTCGTTATTTTCATACGGCTGCGGCCGGCGATGATGGGCGTACTAACCGCTGACATCCGCCTGATCATCCGGGAGAGCGCCGTGCAGACAGCCATCTCGAAAGCCACGACAGCCAGACTGCGGCGCGCCACCGAACTGGCGATCGGGCCGGTGCTGCTGTTCGGCGTGTGGTGGCTCGCCGCACGCGGCGGCTGGGTCAACAAGGATCTGCTGCCCTCTCCGGTCGACACGCTGCGCGACACCACGGTCGCGATCTGGTCCGGCAGCATGACCAAGGACATCTGGCACACCATGGTTCGCGTCGGCTACTCGATCGCGATCGCGATCGTCGCCGGCGTGCCGGTCGGGATCGTGCTCGGCGCCAAGGCGGCGGTGTACCGCTCGGTCGAGTTCATCGTCGACTTCTTCCGCTCGACGCCGGCGACCGCGATGTTTCCGCTGTTCCTCTTGCTGTTCGGGCTCGGCGATCTCGCCAAGATCGCGGTGGCGGCGTTCGCCGCCTGGCTGGTGATCGTGTTCAACGTCGCCTACGGCGTGATGAATGCGCGGCAGACCCGGATCCTCGCCGCCCGCTCGATGGGCGCCTCGTCGCTGCGGATCTTCCGCGACGTGATCTTCTTCGAGACCCTGCCGCAGACCTTCATCGGGCTGCGCACCGCGGTGTCGCTGGCGCTGGTGGTGATCATCGTCGCCGAGATGTTCATCGGCGCCACCGACGGCATGGGCCACCGCATCATCGACGCGCAGATCTCCTACTCGCTCACCGACATGTACGGCTCGATCCTGATCGCCGGCGCGCTCGGCTACGGCCTCAACCTGATCCTGCTGTTTCTCGAGCGCTCGATCGTCCACTGGTCGGGCAAATGACCCTCCCCGCTGCCCTCGTTCACAAGGAGACGACGATGTCCAAATCCCTTCTGCTGGCCGCCGCGGTGACGGCCGCGCTCTCCACCACCAGCGGCGCTCAGGCGGCCTGCGACAAGATGGACAAGGTCACCGCGGCCTGGCTGCCGATCATGCAGACCACCGCGTACTACGTGGCGCTCGATCAGAAGCTGTTCGAGAAGGCCTGCATCGAGATCGACTCCGCCAAGATGGAATCGCCGAACCAGATCATCGACGCGCTGATCGCCGGCCGCGCCGATTTCGGCCCGCCCGGCGCCGCGGCCGGCATCGCGATGATCGCGGAATCGAAATTCCCCGGCAAGCTGAAGGTGTTCGGGCTGCAGGGCGGCGGCATCAAGGTCGACCGCATCAACGACGGGCTGATCGTCAAGCCGGACAGCGAGATCAAGAGCTTCGCCGACCTCAAGGGCAAGACCCTCGGCCACGTCCCCGGCATCCAGTGGCGCACGATCTCGCGCCAGATGGTGAAGGCCGCCGGGCTCGATCCGGACAAGGACGTCAAGCTGGTCGATCTCGCCGTCGCCATGCAGGTGCCGGCGGTGGTCGGCGGCACGGTCGACGCCACGCTGTCGCTGGAGCCGGTCGGCTCGATCGCGGTCGCGTCTGGCAAGGCCAAGCGTGCGATGACCAACCCGGTCGCCGGCGTGATCGCCGATCCGTTCTATTCCGGCGCCTCGGTGATGACGACCAAGTTCATGACCGAGCGCCCGGACGTGGCGCGCCGCGTCGTCGCGGTGATCGACCAGGCCACCGACCTCGTCAACGCCGACTTCGCCAAGTACAAGACGGTGCTGCCGGCCTACACGCCGATCAAGGCCGATCAGCTCGATCTCGTCGCGCAGCCCTATTTGCGCGGCTTCAAGGATCTCGACGACACCGACGTCAAATCCTATCAGGCGCTGGTCGACGTGTTCATCGCCCAGGGCGTGGTGCAGGGGCCGATCAACGTCCGCGACAAGCTGCTGACCAAGGCGGATCTCGGCGAATGAACGCGCGCAGCGTCCTCCAATTGCGGCCGGAGCCCATGACCGACACCGCACCGATCCCGGCCGCGCCGAAGCCCGGCCGGCAGGCGAAGATGACGATCCGCGGCCTGCGCAAGACCTTCAACGACGCCGTCGTCTACGACGGCTTCGACCTCGACCTGCCGCTCGGCCAGTTCATCTCGGTGTTCGGCCCGAACGGCTGCGGCAAGAGCACGCTGATCAACATGATCTCCGGGCTGATGCCGATGGACGCCGGCGAGGTGCTGTACGATGGCCAGCGCATCAGCGAGACGCGGATTTCCTACGTGTTCCAGAACTACCGCGAGGCGCTGTTTCCCTGGCTCAAGGCGATCGACAACATCCACTACCCGCTCAAGGTGATGGGCGTGCCGCGCGCCGAGCGCGCACGGCGGATCGAGAAGCTGCTGGCGGAATTCGAGATCCGGATCGATCTCAACGCCTATCCCTACACGCTGTCGGGCGGGCAGCAGCAGACGGTGTCGATCCTGCGCGCGCTGGTGACCGAGCCGGAGGTGCTGTTTCTCGACGAGCCGTTCTCGGCGCTCGACTACGAGATGACGATGTCGATGCGCGAGCAGTTGCAGAAGATCTTCATGAAGACGAAGACCACGATGCTTCTGGTGTCGCACGATCTCGACGAGGCGATCGAGCAGGCCGACAAGCTGGTGCTGCTGACGCGGCGGCCCACCCAGGTCGCCGAGATCGTCGAGATCGGCCTGCCCTGGCCGCGCGACCGCGCCGTCACCACCGGCGACGACTTCATGGCGATCAAGCGCCACTGCCTCGATCGCTTCTGGCAGGAAGTCAAGAAATGACGGGCGCCGGCTGAGCCGGGCCCGACCGATCCGAACCACCATCAGAATCTGGAGACTGACATGACGAAGCGCCGGTTTCGCGCCGCTGCGGTGCAGACACTCGCCAAGTTGGGCGATTTCGATTTCAACATCGCGCTCGCGACGGCGTACGTCGAGGACGCGGTTCGGCAGGGCGCCGAACTGATCGTGTTCCCGGAATGCATGGACACCGGCTATCTGTTCGACTCCGCCGAGCACTGCCGCGAACTGGCCGAGACGCTGACCGATGGCCCGTTCGTCAAGGCGCTGGCGGCGCTCAGCCGCAAGCACGGCGTCTATATCGCCAGCGGCATCACCGAATGGGATCCGGCCAAACAGAAGATCTTCAACACCGGGATCATGTTCGACCGCAACGGCGAGGTCGCGTGCCACTATCACAAACAGTTCCTCGCCACCCACGACCAGAACTGGTTCGCATTCGGCGAGCGCGGCTGCCCGGTGGTCGACACCGATCTCGGCAAAATCGGCCTGTTGATCTGCTTCGACGGGCGCATTCCGGAAATCTTCCGGTCGATGGCGATGCAGGGCGCCGAAGTGATCGTCGACATGGCGAACTTCTTCGCCATGGACCAGGCCGACATGTGGGGCCCGGCGCGCTCCTACGAAAACGGCGTCTGGCTGGTGGCGGCGACCAAGGCCGGCTACGAGCGCTCGATCTACTATCCGGGCGGCAGCATGATCGTCGATCCGAAGGGCCGCGTGCTGTCGAAGGTGCCGTACGACACCCACGGCCTGTCGATCGCCACCATCGATCTCGACGCCGCCGCCGACAAGTCGATCTACACCGCCAACGACAAGATCGCCGACCGCCGCCCCGAGACCTACGGCATCATGGCGCTGCCCTATGAGAAAACCCCGGTCTATGGCGTCGCCGATCGTCCGCTGATCCCGTCGAAATCAGTCACCAAGGTCGCCGCGGTGCAGATGCACGTCACGCCGGAGTGCAGCGTCGCCGAGGTGCTCGACATGGTCGACCACACCGCCAAGCTCGGCGCCAAGGTGATCACCCTGCCCGAATACGCCTTCAGCGCGCACTACATCCTGATGCCCGACGAAGCGGCTGCGGCCGCCGATCAGGCCGCGGCGAACCTCGCGGCGGTGGCCAAGATCAGCGCCCGCTACGGCTGCCTGATCGCGGCGCCGATCGTCGAGCGCGCCGCGGCGGGGCTTTATGTCACGACGGTCCTGATCGGACCGGACGGCAAGGAGATCGGCCGCTATCGCAAGACCCATCTCACCGCCGAGGAGCGCAAATGGGCCGTCGCCGGCTTCGACTATCCGGTGTTCGACACCCCGTTCGGCCGCATCGGTGTGATGTCGGGCTATGACGCGGTGTTTCCCGAAACCTCGCGCTGCCTCGGCATCGGCGCGGCCGACATCATCCTGTGGCCGGCGGCGCTGCGCGAGCCGTTCGAGCGCGAACTGCTCGCCGTGCCGCGCGCCGAGGACAACCGCGTGGCGGTCGTGCTCGCCAACCGGGTCGACAGCCCCTACCCCGGCGGCAGCGTGGTGATCCCGCCGACCGGCTTCCCGCAATGGGACATCAACATCGCGGCGCCGCGCGTGATGAAGCTGGGCGCGGTGATGCCCAAGCACATCGACCTCGCGGTGTGCCGGCAGAAGCTGATGATCCCGAAGGTGGACATGTTTGCAAACCGGCTGGTGGAGACGTACGCTCCGATCGTCGCGGCGTAGTCCCGTTCGGTGGCTGTCCGGACACAAACGGAAGGCCGGCGCATCGGCGCCGGCCGCGCCGCGGGGACGGCAGCGGGCGTGGCGAAGACACAGCGCACCATCAGGTACGACTGGAACGATGTCGTCTATTTTCTCGAGGTGGCGCGGCAGCGCAGCCTGGTCCGCGCCGCCGCCAAGCTGAAGGTCGACCACACCACCGTCAGTCGCCGCGTCCGCGAGCTGGAACGCAGCCTGAATTCGACGCTGTTCAAGCGCAGCAAGTCCGGCTTCACGCTGACCGAGATCGGGATGCGGCTGCTGCAATATGCCGAGGGCATGGAGAGCCAGGCGAACTCGATCGTCGAGGCGATCGGCACCGACACCGCCGATGCCGGCGGCGCGGTGCGGATCGCCGCGATGGAAGGGATCGGCAGCTTCTATCTCACCCGCTGCATCGTCGACTTCAACAAGATCTATCCGTCGATTCAGGTCGAACTGATCACCGATACCCGCCTGCTCGATCTCAGCCGGCGCGAGGCCGACATCTTCGTCAGCTTCTTCCGGCCGCACGGCAAGCGGCTGTCGATCAAGAAGGTCGGCGAGTTCAGGATCTCGCTGTACGCGACAGACGCGTATTTCGCCGGGCGGAGCCCGCCGACGACGGTGAAGGAGCTGGAGACCCACGCCTTCATCGATTTCATCGAGGATCACATCTACAGCCAGGAAAACCGCTGGCTGTCCGACGTGCTGCGGCCGCCGCACACGATCTTCCGCAGCACCAGCCTGGTGGCGCAGTCGATCGCCGTCTCGGCCGGGCAAGGCATCGCGATGCTGCCGTCCTACGTGGCGTCCGGCCATCCCGAGCTCCTGCCGGTGATGCCCGAGCTGTTCACCACGCGCGACATCTGGCTGTCGGTCCACGAAGACCTGCTGCACGTCGCCCGGATCAAAGCCGTCATCAGCTTCCTCGAAAAGCGCATCGAGGCCGACAAGGCGTTTCTCAACTCGGTCAAGAACCAGCGCAGCCGCCGCAAGCGGAGCGGCTGAAACCGCGCTCAGCTCGCGAACGTGCCGCTACGGTCGCTGAACAGGTCGAGCGGGCTCGGGGGGCGGACTTCTGGGATGCGCGACAGCTCCGGCATCGCGGTCTGCGACGGCATCGCGGCTTGCGACGGCAACGTGGTTGGCGACGGCGAGCTCCACAGCGACTGCACCGCCGGCGACACCGGCTCGGCCCGATCGCCGCCGAGGAACAGCGAGCGGAACATCGGCTCGCTGCCGCGCTGCGCGGTGGCGGTGCGCGCGGCGTCGCCGGCCTGGGCGGGGGCGACGTTGCGGACGTCCGGGAAGCTCGCCAGATACGCAGCGTTGTCGACCGGTGCGGGCGGCGGTGCGGCCGAGGCCAGCGTCACCGGCAGACCGGCGACCGAAGCGATCGCGCTCTGCGTCGCGGGCGAGCTGGCGGCCGCCTCGTAGCGCGAGGCGAGATTGGAATACACCTCGGAGACGCTGCGGGCATTGCCGGAGCGGTCGTAGAAGATCGACTGGTTGGCGGCGGCGGCCGACGGGAACAACGCGGCGCCGGCGACATTCGGCGTGTCGCTCGCCGTGTTGATCAGCTTGGCGGCGCCGGCCACGCCCATGAAATGCGCCATGTAGAGTTCGGCATCCGACGGGCGGCGGCCGATCTCGCCGGTCAGCTTGAAGCTGTTCGACTGGGTCAGCACGCCAGCCATTGCCGACGACACCACCGGATCGTTGCGCAGATTCATGATCGCGGTGCGCGCCGACGGATCGCTGACCGAATAGCTGCCCGACGCCGAGCGGGTGATGGCATCGGCATACTGGCCGTAGCCGAACTGCGCGCCGGCCTCCTTCACGGTGCCGAGCCAGGTCTGCTCGATGAACTGGAACAGGCCCTGTGCCGACGAGGTGGTGGCCTGGGCGGTCGGGTTGAAGTCCGACTCCATCTTGGCGGTGGCGAGCAGATACTGGAAGCTGGTGCCGGTCTGGCCGGCCGCCTGCTTGATCGCGCCGGCGACCTTGGCCCGCGCCGGATCGACGATCATCACCGCCGGATTTGAGACCTCAGCCGCCATCGCCCTGCTCCGCTCCAATGCGCCATCGCGCGCGGAAGCGCCCATTCCACCAGGGGCAACCTTGGGCGAGTATGGTTAACGAGACGTTAAAGCAGCGCGCGGCGGGCCGACGCGCACGCTGTTAACTTTGGCTTAACCGGACAATTGGCTCTATTCCTGGTGGTCGCCTGGAGATTCTTCCCGGGACAGATGCGCGAGGCTGCCATGACCGCGATCGCCAATTCATCCGCCGCGGCATCGAACCGGGCTCAGCCGACGAGTCTGCCTCAGATCGGGCCGGCCGGTTCGAACGCCGATCGCTCCGCAGCGCCGACGCCCCAGTCTTCAGCCGCGACCGCCGATACGGTGCAATTGTCCGAGCGCGCCAAGGCGATCCTCGACAAGGCCAATGCCGACAAGGCGGCCACCGCCAACCTCGCTTTGTCGTTCGACGAGGTGCTGCAACAGCGCACCGACGCCTTGACCGCCAAGCTCACCGACGCGTTCAAGAAAATGAACGTCAACCTCGACGACGCCGTCCGGCTGCAGGTCGACAAATTCGGCAAGGTCACCGCCGAAGGGCCGTGGAAGGAGAAGATCGAGAAGTTCTTCGAGGACAATCCCGATCTGGCCAAGGAACTGAAAGCGATCGCCGGGCTCAATTCGCTGAAGGCGGCCAACGCCGCGCTCGAGCTCTACAACAAGGAAAAGGGCTCCGGCGGCCCGGGCAGCAAGCAGCAGCAGAGCGCCTGGACCACCTACAACATCCGCTCGATGAATATTCAGACGCTGTCGGGCGTGATCAGCCTGAAGGACGGCGATTTGCGCTCCGCCGCGCTGGACTACATCGACAGCATCGCCGATCCGACCGGCGCAAAGGCCGGTCCGGACCTGGTGCAGCAGCAGCGCGAGATCGCCAACCGGCTCGCCTGATCCGCTCGGCTACTTGCCGTAGACCTTGTCCGGGTCGAATTTGCGGTCGGCGTCGATTTCGATCAGCACCGGCGCGCCGTCGCCGCCGCGGTCGATGCGGCGATAGAAGCAGGAGTGCCGGCCGGTGTGGCAGGCGGCGCCGCCGGCCTGGTCGACCTTGATCCACACCGCGTCCTGATCGCAGTCGACCCGCATCTCCAGCACCTTCTGGACATGGCCGGAGGTCTCGCCCTTCTTCCACAGCCGCTTGCGCGAGCGGCTGTAGTACCAGGCCTCGCCGGTCTGGATGGTGCGGTCGAGCGCTTCGTCGTTCATGAACGCGACCATCAGCACGTCGCCGGTCCGGGCGTCGGTGGCGACGACCGTGACGAGCCCGTGGGCGTCGAATTTCGGACGCAGCACAACGCCTTCCTCGATGTCGTCGGGCGCAACGGGTGAAGAAGCTGAACGCGATTCGCTGGACACGATTGAAATGCCTTACGGGACGCGGGAGTTAGCCGCGATCCCTGACCATCGACATGAACCGCGCCTGCTCCGCCGGATTGTCGCGGAACACGCCGGTGTAGCGGCTGGTGAAGGTGGTGGCGCCCTTCTTGGCGATGCCGCGCACCGACATGCAGGTGTGCTCGGCCTCGATCAGCACCGCGACGCCGCGCGGCTTCATCACCTCGTCGATCGCGGCGGCGATCTGCGCGGTGAGATGCTCCTGGGTCTGCAGCCGCCGGGCGAAGATGTCGACCAGCCGCGCCAGCTTCGACAGCCCGACCACGCGCTCGACCGGCGTATAGGCGATGTGCGCCTTGCCGTAGAACGGCATCACGTGGTGCTCGCAATGCGAGGTGAAGCTGATGTTGCGGACCAGCACGAAGTCGTCGTAGCCGGCGGTCTCGCCGAAGGTGCGTTCCAGCACTTCCTTCGGGCACTGGTGATAGCCCTGGAACAGTTCGTCATAGGCTTCGACCACCCGGCGCGGGGTGTCGAGCAGACCCTCGCGCTCGGTGTTCTCGCCGATATAGGACAGCAGCGTCTTCACCGCGGCCTCGGCCTCGGCGCGCGACGGGCGCGGTTGATCGGGCTGCACCGCCACTTCCAGGAAATCCGACGGGTCGAGTTCGGCGGGCTGGAATTCGCTGCGGGCGTCGGCCGGCTTGGTGCCGCGGATCGGCTTGATTTTGGCGTCCATCTTCACTCCGTTCGACCGGCCTTGTTGGGCCGGATGTGTCACCGGGCAGACGGGGCGGACTACAGCCGGTCGTCTTGATCCCTTCGGCGAGCCCGACCGGCCAAGTGCTTGACCGGCTTCGGCTCGCGACCTCGGCGCGGCCCAATCGGCCGCACCGCGAGGCTTCATTTCGAAACCCATCCTTCCTATATAAGACGACAAGCCGGAACCGCCAAGGTCGCCGCCCCGGGCGACCAGTGACCACAGCGCCCGCACGGAATTCGCCGCATGCTCAACGACATCTACAACAACCGCATCATCGAACTGGCCGGCAATATTCCGCGGATCGGGCGGCTGGAGCATCCCGACGCCAGCGCCACCGCGCATTCCAAACTGTGCGGCTCGACCGTGACGATCGACCTCAAGATGGACGGCGACACCGTCACCGACTTCGCCCACATCGTCAAAGCCTGCGCGCTCGGCCAAGCCTCGTCGTCGATCATGGCGACCCACGTGGTCGGCTCGACCGCCAGCGAACTCAAAGCGTTGCGCGAGACCGTGCGCAAGATGCTGAAAGAGAACGGCGCCCCGCCCGACGGCAAATGGGCCGACATCGCGATGCTCGAGCCGGTGCGCGACTACAAGGCCCGCCACGCATCGACGCTGCTGACCTTCGACGCGGTGGTCGACGCGATCGGGCAGATCGAAGCGCAGCGCGAAACCGCGAAGGCAACGGCGTAAGCCCTCCCACTCACCGAGTCATTCCGGGGCGCGGGCGAAGCTCGCGAACCCGGAATCTCGCCGTTGTGAAAAACAGCGCACAACAATCTGGCGATTCCGGGTTCGCTCGCTCTCGCGAGCGCCCCGGAATGACGTTTCCTGACTCAGTGCCCCAGCTGCGCCGCGGCGGTGCCGCCGGTCGGGAGTGCCTCGGCGGTCTTGGTGGCGGCCGCCGGCTGCGGGGTAAAGCGGTCCTGCGCCGGCTTCGGCGCGGCCGAGGCGACCGCCTTCGCCGGTGCGCTCCCGAGCCCGGGCAACAGATCGGCGAGCAACTGGGTGGTGATCAGGTTGCTGTCGCGCAGTTCCTGCCGCGTCAGCTCGTGCAGATCCTCCCACGGCGGCACGCTGAGCGCGATCGACAACAGATCGCCGGTGCCGCCCATGTCGAAGGTGAACTTCGCCAGCCGGCCGATGTCGCGCTCGACGATCGACATATCCTGGGCCGTATAGCTGGCGGCGCGAGCATCCTCGGCGCGGTCGCCCATCCAGATCTGATGCACCCGGACGCGGGCGCCTTCCGGCACGTAGCGGGTCTGGCCGGACAACAGCAGAAACGCGCACATCGATTCGCAATACGCAGCGGGCTCGATCCGCGGCCGGTTGCCAAGCTGCGAGGCTGCCGACACGCTGATCCCGACCGTGGTAGCCAGACCGAGCGCGCGCCAGCGCCGGCCGAGCGCGATCGCATCGTTGACCGAACCGCCGCTGGAATCCAGCACCACGGTGGCGCCACGAAGCTGGCGGTCCCGGGCGAAGTCGTCGAACGCCTTCGGCGTGTCGACGGTGACGATACCGACCGCGCTGATCCAGCCGCCGCAATCCGGATCGCAGGCGACCCAGCCGAACTTCATCGGCTGCCGCCGCGCCTCCAGACTGCCGGCCCCGGCGGTGACGGGAATGCTGCTGTCCGCCGCGAACCCGAGTAGAACGATGCCGAGCGCCGCGACCCGCCACAGCGCCGAACCGGTCAAACAGGAGAGAACCGCGCGTTCCAACCTTACGTCCTTCGTCTCGGGCAGCAACAGCGTGACAAGTTCCAATCCGAATCTGTCACGTCTCTGTTACCTAATCGTTGTGAAAAAGCTAACTTTGATCAACCGCAAACACCACCGCGTTTTGCTGCGTCGCGCTCAACACGCCGCGAGTTTTGGTGAAGTGTTGCGCAAATGTCGGCGAGCTGCCGTTCCCCGCAAAGGAACCGGGCACAACGCCGCTCATCGAAACGGCACCTGCTGATGCAATTACCAACCGACCGAACTAACTGGATCGATCCCGTGCTGCGCCTGCCGCGCAATGTCGGCCGCGGGCTGATCTGGCTGTATCGCCACACGCTGTCGCCGCTGGTCGGCTACAATTGCCGGCACTTCCCGAGCTGTTCGATGTATGGGGACGAGGCGATCGGCCGGTTTGGGCTGTGGGCCGGCGGATGGATGACGCTGGCGCGGCTACTGCGCTGCCAGCCGTTCGGCACCTCGGGGATCGACCTGGTTCCGCAAGTCGCGCCGCCCCGCGCCCGCTGGTATCTACCGTGGCGCTACGCGCGGTGGCGCGGCGTCAACGCCCCGCCACCGGATGTCGCAGCCACCGCCGCCGAGACCTGCGGATGCGGCGCGCATTCCGACGTCACAAAGGACTGAACCCGATCCGCCCCAGCCCCGGCAGCTTGATCGCCGGCCGGCGCAGATCGAGGCCGAGCACTGCGCCGAGCAGATTGATTTCGACGCCTTCGATCCAGCCCAGCGTCAGCCCGAGGTAACCGCCGAGCGTGGCGCGCACGCCGGTACCGGACGGGGTCCAGGCGATCCAGCCGCCGTCCCATGGATAGTCTTTGCCAATCGCGGTCGGCGGCAGCGTGGTGCGCAGCTCAGGGACCGCGGCCATCACCGCAGCCACGAAGGTGTTGGAGTTCGGTCCGGGCCAGGCGCGATAGTCGCCATAGGCGGCGAGCCTATAGCCTTTCACCGCAGCCTCGATCTTCGGGATCATCGCCGCCGCCGCCGCGCCGTCGACCGCCGCGATCAGTTGCGGCTCGTCGCCGAACCAACGGCCGTCGGCGACGAAGCCGTTGACGCGGATCGGCGCACCCCAGGCGGTGTAGTCGTAACGGGTGTAGCGCGAGGCGCCCTCCGGCTTGACGACGATCCAACTATGCACCGCGAAGATGCCGCGCCAGCGCACGGTGCGCGCAGCGAAAACCCGCACCAGCGCGTCCGGATGCTGCGCCGCTGGCGGCAACAGCCCAGCGCTGGAACGATCCGCGCTCTGCCAGTCGACGCTACGATCGCCCAGCCAATAGCGGCCGGCCGACACGGCGACCGGCACGACGAGGAGTAGCAGCAGTATCAGCACCAAACGTCTCACGTGGATGGGAATCTGTTGAGGAAGGTTGCCGGGAATATAGACGGCACCACCGCGCTCGCCAGTCGCGATCACGCCGTCGTGCTGGAACAGGCGCGCGCGACATTGTCGCGACCTCCGGTGACGTACGATGGCGAGACGTACCTCACCACACCGCCGCGGCGAGCGCAGCGATCAGCGGCAACGGCGTCACCACCAGGCCGAGCTTGAGGAACCGCCAGGCGGTGACTTCGATCTGGTTCCGCCGCAGCACCACCAGCCACAGGATGGTGGCGAGCGAGCCGGTGACCGAGAAATTCGGTCCCAGATCGACGCCGATCAGCAGCGCCGCGATGGTTTCGCGCGGCAGGTGATTGTCGGCTGCGACCGAGCCGGCCACCAGCCCGACCGGCAGATTGTTGCCGATGTTGCAGGCGATCGCGGTGACAAGGCCGGCGGTCCACGACGCCAGTCGCGGTGCGTCGGCCACGGCGCCACGCAGCAGCGCGCCGAGTGCACCGATCACGCCGGTGCGGCTCAGCGCCTCGACCATCACGAACAGCCCGGCGACCAGCGGCACCACGCTCCACGACACGCCTTTCAACACCGGAACCGGCGACTGCCGCGCCAGCACCAGCACCACCGCGGTGGTGACGAGACCGCACACGAAGGTCGGCAGGCCGAGCGGCACGTTCAGCGCCGAAGCAGTCAGCAGCACGATCGCGATCGCCCCGATCCCG
Source organism: Rhodopseudomonas sp. WA056 (assembly GCF_010906995.1). Classification (NCBI taxonomy): domain Bacteria; kingdom Pseudomonadati; phylum Pseudomonadota; class Alphaproteobacteria; order Hyphomicrobiales; family Nitrobacteraceae; genus Rhodopseudomonas; species Rhodopseudomonas sp. WA056. The sequence continues at coordinate 81,616 of NZ_QPFS01000005.1, forward strand.
ACCGCGGCGAGCTTGCCGCCCCACGACAGATGCGGTGTCGCCACGCGGGTCTGCAGCGTCTGCTCGGCGAGGGCCCGGCCGAGCGCCAGCCGCAGCATCAGATAGGTGACGACGATCGCCGCCAAAGACGGCAGCGCAAATTGCTGCAGCCAGCCGCCGAGATGCGGCATGTGTTCGCCGAACACCACGAGATTGGCCGGATTGGAGATCGGCAGCACGAAGCTCGCCGCATTGGCGATGAAGGCGCAAACAAACAGATACGGCAGCGGGGCGGCGCCGGCGGCGCGGGTGGCGACGTACACCGCCGGCGTCAGCACGATCGCGGTGGCATCGTTGGACAGCAGCACGGTGACCAGCACGCCGACCACATAGACCAGCAGGAACAAGCGCTGCGGCGAGCCGCGGGCATGTTCGACTGCGTAGGCGGCGAGGTAATCGAACAGCCCCTCGCGGTGCGCCAGCTCGGCGATCAGCATCATGCCGATCAGGAACAGATACACGTCGATGCCGTTGCGCACCCCGGCGAGCGCATCCTGCCACGACAGCAGGCCGAGAACGACCAGCGCGCCTGCACCGGCCACCGCCCACACCGCCTCGGGCCAGCGCAGCGGACGAATGATCACGCCGGCCGTGGCGAGGGCGACGATACTCCAGGTCAATATCAGATCGTGGGACAGCATCGAGCTTGGCATAGCGAGGTGGCGTGCGGAGTGCGGGATGGAACTAACCGATAAGCGAAGACGCTGCGGTTGTCTCTATCGGTACGGTTGCAGCCCCTGCGCGCGGCGCGCGACAATATAGTCCTTGTATGATCGAAGCGGATGCTATACGGTGTGGTTATTCGATTAGCCGCTGTGCCTTTCTGAATGCGCCCGCGGGCTCCTTCCCAAAGTTCATCGATTAGTTGAAACGTCACGCGCCGTGTTGGCGCGGACGATGTTCTTTGGAGAATGAAGATGACGACAGGTACCGTAAAGTGGTTCAATGGCCAAAAGGGTTTTGGCTTCATCGCGCCGAGCGACGGCGGCAACGACGTGTTCGTGCACATCAGCGCTGTTGAACGCGCCGGCCTGTCCGGCCTCGCCGAGGGCCAGCAGGTGTCGTTCGAGGTCAAGGTCGACAAGATGCGCGGCAAGAGCAGCGCCGAAAATCTCGCGCTGGCTTGATCCAGCGTCTCCGTTTCACGGATGTACTGAAACGGCAGATGGGCCCGTTCGATCCTCGAGGTCGAGCGGGTTTTGCCGCGCGTACCGAAACGAGGCGGATATGACTGACAAGAAGACCAATACCCCCTCCCCGACCAGCGTCGAACGCGCGCGCCGCAAGCTGATGGAACAGCAGGAAGGCGCGCAGCGGATGGCCGAGGTCGAACGCGAGGGCATCGCACTCCGCAAGAACATGGAACGGCTGCGCGCGCTGCGGCTCGCTCACGAGGCCGAACAGGCCGCGACCGGCCAGGCTCCGGCCGCGCCGAAGAAGCGGACCCGAAAGACGCTCTGATCCGAGCGGCAAGAGAATCCGAACGGCAACAGCCCCTGAGCCACAACACACTCTGAGCGAGCGGCATCGCGGGCGTCGCGCCGCCCGGTCGGGAGACGACGATGGCCACCGCCGACGACTTCAAACTGATCCGTGAGATCCGCAGTGCGGGCGGCCGCCGCCAGGTGTTCGGCGCCCGTGAGCGGAAGCCTTACGACGATCTCGTCGAACTCGGCTGGCTGAAGCGAGCGTCGAGCGATTCCAAGTCGACGCATTATCAGATCACCGAGCGCGGCACCTCCGCGGCGATCAGAAGCTGACGCAACTCGGCCGCACCGCTACCATCACCACGTGCTGCCTGAAGCGACGCTTGTAGAGTTCGACGATCTCGCCCAGCGCCGCGCGCTGCGCCGGATTCTCGGCGAACACGATACTCACCAGCTTGCCCCTCTCGCGCACCAGCCGGCCGCGCGCGATGTCGTGCCACTGCCCGACGCTGTCGACCACGGTGAGCCCGTCCGGAAACCGCGGCGTGATCTCCTCGGCCACGAACCGCGCGAACTCCACGTCGCTGACGCCGAGCCGGTCGCCGATGTTGCGGCCGAACGCCAGCTCCGCGCTCAGCATCGGCTGCGACGGCGGCAGACACGCAGGCGTCGGCAACGTCGCACAGCCACCGAGCGACGCCGCGACTGCGCCGGCGACCAATATGCGCACCATCATCTGCCTCGACCTCATCTCAACCTCGCCGCAGGGTTTTCAGATAGGCGCACAGCATATCGCCGACCGCGTCCGCATAGGCGGTGATCTCGGCCGCCGTGCGCGGGCGGCTGGAGAAGTCCTTGCCGAGCGCAGCGATGGTGCGGCTGATCAGCTCCGCCGCCCGCGCCCGCGCCGCGTCCGAACTCCGCGGCGCCGCCTCGCGCAGAAACGCCGCCATGGTGCCGTCCATCGCCTTGCGCGCGGCGCGGGCTTCGGGCGCGTCGCGATACAGCGGCGCGGCATCGTCGAGCGCGCCGCGCACTTCGGCTTCGTCGCATTCGGATTGGATGAAGGCATGCACCCGCCGGCGCAGCCGCTGCGG
>NZ_QPFS01000060.1:0-28119 GCF_010906995.1 Rhodopseudomonas sp. WA056
CGCCTCGGCTTCGAACGGACCGCGAAACTGGTTCCAGTCAATCAGAAACGGCCCGACCAGCGCGGCGAGCAGCGCCAGAATCAGCGCGATAGCCAGGCCGAGCAGCGTCGTCTGCACGCGGTTTCCCCTCAGGGGCGTTGCGACGCCCTCGCCGGCGTCGTTCCCTTGTGATTTCAACGCCTAGCGACAGACTGTGGCGAACTCACAGCGACTTCAAGCGGCGGATTCACGCCGCCGGAATATCCTGTGGTTCAAATCCCTTGCGGCAGGATCTTGCCGGGATTGAAGATGTTCTGCGGATCAAGCGCCTGCTTGATCGCGGCCATCGCCTGCAGCGCTTCGAGCCCGAGCTCGGCCTGCAGATATTTCTGCTTACCCTGACCGATGCCGTGCTCGCCGGTGCAGGTGCCGTCCATCGCCTGCGCCCGTTCGACCAGTCGGTGCATGAACTCGTCGGCCCGCGCCATCTCCTCGGCGTCATTGACGTCGCACAGCAGCGAGCAGTGGAAATTGCCGTCGCCGACATGGCCGACGATCGGTGCCAGCAGTCCGAGCCGAATGAGGTCCGCCTCGGTCTCGCCGACGCAATCGGCCAGCCGCGAGATCGGCACGCAGACGTCGGTGGCAACGACGCCGACACCGTCCCCCTGGCGCAGCGCCCGCACCGACCAGTAGGCGTCGTGCCGGGCCTGCCACAGCTTGTTGCGATCCTCGGGGCGCGTCGTCCAGGTGAAGTCGCCGCCGCCGCAATCTTTGGCGATGGCGCCGAAATTCTTCGACTGCTCGGCGACCTCGACCTCGCTGCCGTGGAATTCGAGCAGCAGCAGCGGCGTCTCCGGCAGCGTCAGCTTGGAATAGGCATTCACCGCCTTGACCTGGGACTGGCTCATCAGCTCGATCCGGGCCAGCGGAATGCCGGTCTGGATCGCCAGGATCACCGCCTGACAGGCGTCGCTGACCGACGGGAACGAGCAGGACGCCGCCGCGATCATCTCCGGAATGCCGCGCAGCTTGATGGTCAGCTCGGAAATGATGCCGAGCGTGCCTTCCGAGCCGACGAACAGGTGAGTCAGGTCGTAGCCGGCCGCCGATTTCTTTGCGCGGGTGCCCGTGGTGATGATCTCGCCGTCGCCGCGCACCACCTTCAGCGCCAGGATGTTGTCGCGCATCGTGCCGTAGCGCACCGCATTGGTGCCGGAGGCGCGGGTCGCCGCCATGCCGCCGATCGAGGCATCGGCGCCGGGATCGATCGGGAAGAACAGCCCCTGGTCGCGCAGATTCTCGTTCAGCGCCTTGCGGGTGACGCCGGGCTGAATCACGCAATCGAGATCTTCGGCATGAACTTCGAGGATCTTGTTCATGTCGCGAAGGTCGATGCAGATGCCGCCGGCCGGGGCGTTGACGTGGCCTTCCAGCGAAGTTCCGGTGCCGAACGCGATCACCGGGACGCTGTGCTGCGCGCAGATCCGCACCGTGTCCTGAATATCCGCCGTCTCCTGCGCCATCACCACCGCGTCCGGCGGCTGGTTCGGCAGCCAGGTCGTGGTGTGGCCGTGCTGCTCGCGCACCGCGAGCGAGGTGACGAGGCGGTTGCCGAACCGCGCCGCGAGCGCTTCAATGGCGCTCGCCACGGCCTGCGGCTCGGCGCGCTTCGGCGTGTTGGTGATGGTCAGGCCCACGACAAAAACTCCTTCGGAACGGGGCGACCGTGGCAAAGGATACCGGAGGGGTCAAGGGAGGTAGGATTGACTTTGGAAGTAGATCGCAATGTCGAGATTGCCCGCGCGACCGCGCCGTTCCGGTCGTCGGTGATGCAGATCGAGCCGGGCTGGATCGATTATAACGGCCACCTCAACATGGCCTATTACAACGTGCTGTTCGACCGTGCGATCGATCAGATCTGGAGCGAACTCGGGATCGGGCTAGACTATCTCAACACGCGCGGCGGCTCGACCTTCACGGCCGAATGCCACGTGCGCTACTTGCGAGAGATCCATCTCGGCGATCCGGTGCAGGTCGCCGTCTACATCATCTCCGCCGACGAAAAGCGGATCCACACCTTCGAAGAGTTGCGCCACGCCGAGGAAGGCTGGCTATCGGCCACGTCGGAAAACATGTCGGTACATGTCGATATGGCGAGCCGAAAAGTGGCGCCGTTTCCGGACGACCTTCGCGCCACGATCATGCGGGTCGCCGCGGCGCATCGCGACGCTCCGCAGCCCGAGGGCATCGGACGAAGCATCGCGATGCCCTCGAAGCGTGCGGCGACGGCGCGCTAGACCCGGGAGCGGCCGCGGAAGATGCTGACCACCGCCGAGATCAGGAACAGCACGATCGCGATGAAGAAGATGATCTTGGCGATTTCGATCGACGCACCGGCGATACCGCCGAACCCAAGCAGACCCGCAATCAGCGCAACCACGAGAAACGTCACGACCCAACCCAACATGATGACCTCCGTTTCGCTTCAGGCACCCGCTGGGGGCCGCCTTTTGGACTGAAGCGCCGCCGGTTTCGGCTGCGCCGCTTGGCGAAACAATCCAGGCCAAAATCGAAAGTTCCGGCCGGTTTTTGTGTGTCAAGACGTCATTTTCACGCGAGATAGCGGAACGGAATCGGTTTGAAAGGCCGACGCGCCGGCCTGCGATGCGTGCCCGAGCCTGTCGGTAGCGGCCCGCTGCGCCTATATCGGCGGATAATCCTGCTCTAAAGGCTCCTCTTCGGGCCCCGCAGCGCGGCTGTGGGTGGTAAAACGATTCGCATGACCGATCCGACCAAGCGCCAGCCTCTCGACCTCTCCAGCTATCAGCCCGCCGCCGGCGGCATCGCCGCGCGTGCCCGCGCCGCGGCCGGCCCGGCCTATTTGTCCGGCCTAAATCCGGAGCAGCGCGACGCCGTTGAGACACTGGACGGCCCGGTACTGGTGCTGGCCGGCGCCGGCACCGGCAAGACCCGTGTGCTGACCACGCGGATCGCCCACATCCTCTCCACCGGCCGCGCCCGGCCCGCCGAGATCCTGTCGGTGACCTTCACCAACAAGGCCGCGCGCGAGATGAAGCTGCGGCTCGGCCAGATGCTCGGCCAGGCGGTCGAAGGCATGCCGTGGCTCGGCACCTTCCATTCGATCGGCGGCCGCATCCTGCGCTATCACGCCGAACTGGTGCAGCTGACCTCGAACTTCACAGTGCTCGATACCGACGACCAGATCCGCCTGCTCAAACAGTTGCTCGCCGCCGACAATATCGACGACAAGCGCTGGCCGGCGCGGATGCTGGCCGGGCTGATCGACGGCTGGAAGAACCGCGGCCTGACGCCGTCGCAGGTCCCGGCCGGCGAAGCCGCGATGTTCGGCAACGGCCGCGGCGGCAAGCTCTACGCGCAGTATCAGGAGCGGCTGAAGATCCTCAACGCCGCCGATTTCGGCGACCTCTTGCTGGAGAACATCCGACTGTTCCGCGAACACCCCGACGTGCTGCGGCAGTATCAGAACCGCTTCAAGTTCATCCTGGTCGACGAGTATCAGGACACGAACGTCGCGCAGTATCTTTGGCTGCGGCTGCTGTCGCAGGCACCGAGCACGCCTAAGGCCACACGCGACGTCGAGACCTTCCTAACCTCTCCCCCTCGGGGAGAGGTCGGCGGGCGCAGCTCGCCGGGTGAGGGGGAACGGTCGTCCGAGAGCGTGGTGCCCCCTCACCCCACCCCTCTCCCCGGAGGGGAGAGGGAGCAGGCCGCCGTCGTCGCAAGGCAGGACGCCCCACCCAAAAACATCTGCTGCGTCGGCGACGACGATCAGTCGATCTACGGCTGGCGCGGCGCGGAGGTCGACAACATCCTGCGCTTCGACCACGACTTCCCCGGCGCCAAGGTCATTCGCCTCGAGCGCAATTATCGCTCGACCGGCCACATCCTCGCCGCCGCCTCGCATCTGATCGCGCACAATGAAGGCCGGCTCGGCAAGACGCTGCGCACCGAGGATGTCGACGGCGAGATGGTCACCGTCACCGGCGCGTGGGATTCGGAAGAAGAAGCCCGCGCGATCGGCGAGGAAATCGAGCAGTTGCAACGCCAGGGCCATGCGCTGAACGAGATCGCCATTCTGGTGCGCGCCTCGTTCCAGATGCGCGAATTCGAAGATCGCTTCGTCACGCTCGGCCTGCCCTACCGCGTGATCGGCGGCCCGCGGTTCTATGAGCGCGCCGAAATCCGCGATGCACTGGCGTATTTGCGGGTGATCAACTCACCGGCCGACGACCTCGCGTTCGAGCGCATCGTCAACGTGCCGAAGCGCGGCCTCGGCGAGGCCACCGTACAGATGCTGCACGATCATGCCAGGAAACGCCGGATTCCGCTGTTCGAGGCGGCCAGGATGGTGATCGATACCGACGAGCTGAAGCCGAAGGCGCGCAGCAGCCTGCGCGGCGTGGTCGAGAGCTTCGAGCGCTGGCAGGTGCAGCGCGACGCGCTGTCCCATACCGAGCTGGCAGAGATCGTGCTCGACGAGAGCGGCTACACCGAGATGTGGCAGAAAGACCGCTCCGCCGACGCCGCCGGCCGGCTGGAGAACCTGAAAGAACTCGTCCGCTCGATGGAAGAGTTCGAGAATCTTCAGGGTTTCCTGGAGCACATCTCGCTGGTGATGGACCGCGACGGCGGCGCGGATGAAGACGCCGTCAGCGTGATGACGCTGCACTCCGCCAAGGGCCTGGAATTCGAGACCGTGTTCCTGCCCGGCTGGGAGGAAGGTCTGTTTCCGCATCAGCGCGCGCTCGACGAACAGGGCCGCGCCGGCCTCGAGGAAGAGCGCCGCCTCGCCCATGTCGGCATCACCCGCGCCCGCAAGCGGGCAAAGTTGTACTTCGCCACCAACCGCCGCATCCACGGCACCTGGAACACGACGATCCCGTCGCGCTTCCTCGACGAACTGCCGGCCGCCAATGTCGAGATCACCGAGTCGAAAGGCGGCTCAGGCTGGGGCGGTATGAGCGGCTATGGCCCGTCGCGGTTCGACAATGTCGAGTCGTTCGGCTCGAGCTATTCGACGCCGGGTTGGCAGCGCGCCCAGGCGCAGCGCAGCCGCGGCGGCGGTGGCAGCACCGGCGGCCGCGGCGGCGGCTTCGGCGAAAGCGGGGCGTCCTACTCGTCCGGCAGCACCCGCCGCGCGCCCTTCACCATCGAGGGCGAGCTGGTCGCCAAATCCACCGGCACCGAGTCCGCGTTCTCGCTGAAAGACCGTGTCTTCCACCAGAAATTCGGCTACGGCCACGTCACCAAGATCGACGGCAACAAACTCACCATCGCGTTCGACAAGGCCGGCGAGAAGAAGGTGGTCGACAGTTTCGTGGAGCGGGTGTGATGGCTCACTACGTCGCCTTGATCCATCAGGACGCCGACGGCAGCTACAGCGTGTCGTTTCCCGACATTCCGGGTGTCGTCACCGCCGGCGAGACGATCGACGAAGCCGAAGAAGAAGCCGCCGAGCTTCTCTCCTTCGCGGCGGAGGATCCGGACGGCGCGATCGTGTTCAATCCGCCGCGCACGATCGACGAGTTGAACAGAGACCCGGCGTTCGTCGAGGCGAGCAAGGACGCGATCGTCGCGCTGATCGAGTATTCCGCCGACGCGGGCGCTGCCGAATAGCAGATTTCCGTCATGGCCGGGCTCGTCCCGGCCATCCACGTTCTCCAGGCTGCAGCGTTTGAAAGACGTGGATGCCCGGCACAAGGCCGGGCATGACGGTGCCAAAATGCGATTCGAATTCTCGCAACAGATTTGGGCGTTTCCTCCGGGTTCGTCCCGTCCCCCTGTCGGTTGCGTCCGCGCTCGGCCGTCCTTATGTAAGCCGCCCGCACGTTCCGGCTGCGTTCCGCCCTTTTCCTGCGCCCCCACGCCACGAGCCCGCATGGCCCCGATCATCTCCGTCAAAAATCTGAGCAAGACCTACGGCACCGGGCGCAAGGCGCTGAACGGGGTCAGTCTCGACATCATGGGCGGCGAGATTTTCGCGCTGCTCGGGCCGAACGGCGCCGGCAAGACCACGCTGATCGGCACGATCTGCGGGCTGGTGCAGGCCAGCTCCGGCAGCATCACCGTCGGCGGTCACGACATCGTCGAACAATACCGCGCAGCGCGCGAGATGATCGGGCTGGTGCCGCAGGAGCTGCACACAGACGCGTTCGAATCGGTGTGGGACACCGTCAGCTTCTCGCGCGGTCTGTTCGGCAAGCCGAAGAACCCGGCACACATCGAAAAGGTGCTGCGCGACCTGTCGCTGTGGGACCGCAAGGACAGCCGGATCATGACGCTGTCCGGCGGCATGAAGCGCCGGGTGATGATCGCCAAGGCGCTGAGCCACGAGCCGCGGATCCTGTTTCTCGACGAGCCGACCGCCGGCGTCGACGTCGAGCTGCGGAAGGGGATGTGGGAGGTGGTGCGCGAGCTGCAAAAAGCCGGCGTCACCATCATCCTGACCACGCACTACATCGAGGAAGCCGAGGAGATGGCCGACCGGGTCGGCGTCATCAACAACGGCGAACTGATCCTGGTCGACGAGAAATCGGCGCTGATGCAGAAGCTCGGCAAGAAGCAGCTCAAGCTGTATCTCGACGATCCGATCGAGGCGGTGCCGCCGCAGCTCGCCGCCTACGGCCTGATGCTGTCGGACGACCGCAGCAAGCTGATCTACACCTACGACACCCGCGCCGAGCACACCGGCATCACCGCCCTGCTCGGCGACGTCCGCGCCGCCGGCATCCGTTTCCACGATCTCGACACCAGCCAAAGCTCGCTGGAGGAGATCTTCGTCAGCCTGGTGAGGGCGTGAGCATGAACTGCCGGGCGATCCGCGCGATCTATCTGTTCGAAATGGCGCGAACCTGGCGGACGCTGATGCAGAGCATCGTCTCGCCGGTGCTGTCGACCTCGCTGTATTTCATCGTGTTCGGCGCCGCGATCGGCTCGCGGATCGATCAAGTCGAAGGTGTCAGCTACGGCAGCTTCATCGTGCCCGGCCTGATCATGCTCAGCGTGCTGACGCAGAGCGTCGCCAACGCCTCGTTCGGCATCTACTTCCCGAAATTCACCGGCACGATCTACGAGATCCTGTCCGCCCCGGCCTCGTTCCTGGAGATCGCGCTCGGCTATGTCGGGGCCGCTGCAACCAAGTCGATCATTCTCGGCCTGATCATCCTCGCCACCGCCGGCCTGTTCGTGCCGCTGCACATCGCCCATCCGGTGTGGATGTTCGGCTTCCTGGTGCTGACCGCTGTGGCGTTCAGCCTGCTCGGCTTCATCATCGGCATCTGGGCGGACGGCTTCGAAAAACTGCAGGTGGTACCGCTGTTGATCATCACGCCGCTGACCTTCCTCGGCGGCAGCTTCTACTCGATCTCCATGCTGCCCCCGGTCTGGCAGACCATCGCGCTGTTCAATCCGGTGGTCTATCTGGTCTCCGGCTTCCGCTGGAGCTTCTACGAAATCTCCGATGTCGATATCGGGGTCAGCGTCGCCGCCACCTTCGGCTTTCTGCTCGCGTGCATGGCGGTGGTGTGGTGGATCTTCAAGACCGGCTATCGCCTGAAGTCCTGAACACTCTCACTGCTTGCGACGTCGTTTCATGAAAGATGTCGTTTCATGAAAAAAGGCGCGGCCAGTCCGGCCGCGCCTCGTCAGATTGTGAACCGCTCGCCTCAGCGGCGATAGCAGCGAAACTTGCCGCTGCGGGTGTAGTAGCCCTTGCAGCGATGGCCGCGGTGATATCGATAGCGCGGGCCCTGGTTCGGCAGGCCGAGCACGCCGTTCACCGCACCGACCGCACCGCCGACGCCGGCACCGATCGCGCCGCCGACGACGCCGCCGACCGGCCCCGCGGCGCGATTGCCTTCCCGCGCGCCCTGCTCCGCGCCGCGCACGATGCCCTGCGAATGACCCGCGGTCGGAATCGCCAGCACCGCGAGCGCCAGAGCGGCAGCCGCGAACAGCGCTTTGAACGGGGTTTGCTCGGCGCGAACGGCACGCGCTTTGGCAGTGGTCTTCATCGATGTCCCTCCGGATTGAAACGCCCGACAGAACGGCGGGCGCGGACTCTGCGGCATACTAACACGCGGGCCCGGATCGGGTTCCCGTTCTGCCGAGATTTCGCCGCGCAGGTGTCTTGATGCTGCCGCCGGAGTCGCCGAAGCCGTCTTAACGATGCCGACGGTTTTGCCGCTGCGGCGCGGCGGCAACTGGAAACTCGGGCGGTCGCTGTGCATATTACCGGCGGGCGGGCAAGGAAGTGACAGGATCGGGCCAGGAGGCCGGCACCATGCGTTCGTATCTCGTTTCTCTCACCGGCCTGATCCTGCTGGCAGTGTCGACCACCGCAGAGGCGAAAGTCGCCATCACGGTCGACAAGGACAACCAGCAACTGACGGTCGCCGTCGACGGCGTCGAGCGCTATCGCTGGCCTGTGTCGACCGGCAATCCATCGCACGAAACGCCGAACGGCAATTTCCAGGCCTTCCGGATGGAAGCCGACCATTATTCCAAGGAGTTCGACGACGCGCCGATGCCGCATTCGATCTTCTTCACCAAACGCGGCCACGCCATCCACGGCACCGATGCGGCCGGCAAGCTCGGCGTGCCGGTGTCTCACGGCTGCGTCCGGCTGTCGCGCGACAACGCCGCGACGCTGTTCGCGCTGGTGCAGAAGGAAGGCGTGCTCAACACCACGGTGACGCTGAGCGGCTCGTCGCAGGTGGCGCTGGCCCGGCTGAAGACCAAGAACGGCAACGCGGTCGCCCGCGCCGAACCGGCTCCTGCGGCGCCGAGCTATGATGCCGCCGGAGAACTGCTGCCCAGCCGGCCGCGCGCGGTCCGCCCGCGGGTCGCCGACGACGGCTACATCTATCCGGCCGAAGGCGGCTACGACGATCGCCGTTACCCGGCACCTCCCGGCTATCGCCGCGTGGCGCCGCCGCAATACGGCGATTACGTCGACAACGACTCCTACGCCGAGCAAATTTACGCGCCGCGGCGCTATTACCAGCCGCGCGGCTGGTATGAGGGTGGTTACTCATCGTACTGACCCGCGCAAAAACCGACTCGATCGACGCGCGCGGCCCTTAGTCCTCACCGTCGCGCAGCCGGCGCCACACCGCGCCGAGGATATTGGAATAGTCGTCGGTCCACGCCCGCTCGCCGACGCGGGGCGCGGTCAGGCGCCAGTCTGCGTTGCCGGCGAGGTTGCCGATGTCGGCTTGGTCCATCGCCGAAATCACCACCGTTGTCGCGAAAACGTAGTCGGCATCGCGCCCGGCATCGTGCGACGCCACCCAGCTCTTCAGCCCGTTGGCGTCGGCGATGCCGACCGCGACGCTCGCCAGTTCGAGATGGCGGTTGGAGACGTGCATCAGCACCGCGCCCTGCGGCGCCAGCTTGGATTTATAGATCGCCATCGCCTCGCGGGTGGCGAGATGGATCGGAATCGCATCCGACGAATAGGCATCGACGATGATCAGGTCGTAGGCGCCGTCCGGTTCGTGCGCGAAGGTCAGCCGCGCATCTCCGACCACCGGCTGCAGGTCCGGCGCGCATTTGCTGACGAAGCTGAAATATTTCGGATCGCGCGCGGTATCGATCATCGACTGGTCGATCTCGAAGAACCGCCACGGCTCGCCCGGCGCTGCCGCGCAGGTCAGGGTGCCGGAGCCGAGCCCGATCACCGCGACGCGGATCGGGCCGCCCTTGCGTTCGCGGATCGCCGCGATCGCCTGTCCGATGCCGCCGTCCTTGTAATAGTAGGAGATCGGCTCCGGCCGCCCGGTGACCGGCGTGCCGTCGTCATTGCGCACCCGCTCGGCGCCGTGGATCGTGGTGCCGTGCAGCAGCACATGAAAGCGGCCGTCCGCCGTCACCTGGATCTTGTGCACACCGAAGAAGCTGCGCACCGTCTCGACCCGACCCTCGTCGGCCGGATACAGCCGGATCAGCAGCAGCGCCAGCGCCACGGTCGCGAGCAGCTTGGCGCGGCCGGCGTTAAGTACCAGCGCGATTACGGCGGCGAACGCGGCGACGTCGCCGATCATCAGCACGCGGTTGGTCATGAGCCAGTCGTGCAGCTTGCCGTCGGTGAACGCCGAGGTGATCAGCACCGCCGCAACGGCCCCGATCAGCAGCCAGATCGCCAGCGACCATTGCGGCCTGCGCTCCGGCAATTTCGGTCGGCACAGCACCGCCAGCGCCAGCAGGATCGGATATTCGGCGATCCAGGAGAACGTGTACGGCGCCACCAGCCCGGCGAACAATCCGCCGACCATGCCGCCGAACGACAGCGCCACATAGAAGCCGGTGAGATGCCGCGCCGGCGGCCGGGTTCGCGCCAGCTCGCCATGGCTGGCCATCGCGATGATGAAGAAACACACTAGGTGTCCGCCGAGCGTCAGCGGCAGATTGTGCTCGGAGGCCGACGACGCCAGCAGCACGATGATCACCGCGATCGCGACCGGCTGCAGCGCCAGCATCGCGCCGTGGGGCAGCAGCGGCCGCGACTGGAATACCAGCACCCACGTCAGCAGGTACAGCGACAGCGGCAGCACCCACAGCAGCGGCGCCGCGGCGACGTCGGTTGAGATGTGCGCGGTGACGGCGATCAGCAGCCCGGACGGTACCGCGGCGAGGAACACCCAGCGCGCCACCGTCAGCCATGACGGCGCCGGCGCGTCGCTGTCCTCACCGGCGACGTCGGCCGCGGCCGTTGCCGGCGCGCGCAGCAGCAGCACGCCGCAGGCCGCGATCAGCAAGATCAGCACGCCGTAGCCGGCGGTCCACGCCAGGTTCTGCAGCCGCAGCGTCAGCATCGGCTCGAGCAGCACCGGATAGGACAATAGCGCCAGGAAGCTGCCGATGTTGGAGGCGGCGTAAAGGAAGTACGGATCACGGCCGTCGGGATGGCCGGTGCGGACGAACCACGCCTGCAGCAGTGGATTGTTGGCGGCGAGCGCGAAGAACGGCAGGCCGATCGACACTGCGAACAGGCCGAGCAGCCAGAACGCGGAGCCGCTGGCCGGCGGTGTCCCCCAACCGTCCGCAATCGCCAGCGGCAGCGTCAGCAGCGCCGCGACCAGCAGCAGGAGATGGACGACGACCGGCACCCGGCGGTCGGCAAACCGGCTCAGCCCGTGCGCATAGGCGTAGCCAGCGAGCAGCAGCGACTGGAAGAACACCATCGCCACCGACCACACCGCCGGCGAGCCGCCGAGCCGCGGCAGCACCATCTTGGTGAACAATGGCTGCACCGAGAACAGCAGCAGCGCGCTGACGAAGATCGCGATGGTATAGACGATCAGGATCTGCCGGTTGCGCACCGGGCTGTTGGGGCCCGCGGCCAAGGTCGATTCGGTCATGGCGGCTCCTGCTGCGGTCCGCCGCGGCGGACGCTCGACATCGTCGGCCATGGCGATGAATTCCGGCAGGCCCGTGACGCGCCGCATCCTAGCGTCGCTCCGTGAACGATGGCAAAACCAGCCGCGAACGCCCTTGTCACACCGGCCCGGGAACCTTCCGATGTCCGATCCCGACGTCCTGATCATCGGTGCCGGCCACAACGGCCTCACCTGCGCGGCCTATCTGGCGCGCGCGGGATTGAAGGTGAAGGTGGTGGAGCGCCGCAGCGTGGTCGGCGGCGCCGCGGTGACGCAGGAGTTTCATCCCGGCTTCCGCAATTCGGTCGCGGCCTACACGGTCAGCCTGCTCAATCCGAAAGTGATCGCCGACCTGAAGCTGCACGAGCACGGCCTGAAAATCGTCGAGCGCAAGGCGCAGAATTTCCTGCCCGCCCCGGATGGCCAGTATCTGCTCACCGGCGGCAACGCCACCGCCGCCTCACTGGCGCGGCTCAGCCCGCATGATGCCGCGGCGTTCGGCGCCTTCGCGGCCGAGCTCGAAACCATCGCCGACGTGCTGCGGCATTTCGTGCTGCGCGCGCCGCCCAATCTGGTGGCGCAGTTCGGCTTGCCGGCGATCCGCGAGAGCCTGAACGCGCTCGGCACCGCCAACCGGCTGCGCGCCCTGACGATCGAGCAGCAGCGGCTGCTGCTCGACCTGTTCACCTGCTCGGCCGGCGAGATGCTCGACGCGCGGTTCGAGCACGATCTGGTCAAGGCGCTGTTCGGCTTCGACGCCATCGTCGGCAACTACGCCAGCCCGTATGCAGCCGGCTCGGCCTATGTGATGCTGCATCACGCCTTCGGCGAGGTGAACGGCAAGAAGGGCGTGTGGGGCCACGCGGTCGGCGGCATGGGCGCGATCACAGTTGCGATGGCCGCCGCCGCGCGGGCCGCCGGCGCCGAGATCGAGACCTCGGCGGGTGTGCGCGAGGTGCTGGTCGAGAAGGATCGCGTCACCGGCGTCAGCCTCGACGATGGCCGCACGCTGCGCGCCCGTTTCGTTGCGTCCAACGTCAATCCGAAGCTGCTGTACACCCGCCTGCTGCCGCAGGACGCGCTGCCCGACGACGTCCGCCGCCGGATGCAGCATTGGAAGACCGGCTCCGGCACCTTCCGGATGAATGTCGCGCTGGCGAAGCGGCCGTCGTTCACCGCGCTGCCCGGCGACGGCGACCACCTCACCGCCGGCATCATCATCGCCCCGAGCCTGACCTACATGGACCGCGCCTATCAGGACGCCCGCGCCCACGGCTGGAGCCGCGAGCCGGTGGTCGAGATGCTGATCCCCTCGACGCTCGACGACAGCCTGGCGCCGAAGGGCCAGCACGTCGCCAGCCTGTTCTGCCAGCACGTCGCCCCCGAGCTGCCGGACGGCGCCTCCTGGGACGACCATCGCGACGAAGTCGCCGATCTAATGATCGCCACCGTCGACCGCTACGCGCCGGGCTTTGCCGCCAGCGTGCTCGGCCGCCAGATCCTGTCGCCGCTCGACCTCGAACGCGAGTTCGGCCTCGTCGGCGGCGATATCTTCCACGGCGCGCTCAGCCTGAACCAGCTGTTCTCGGCGCGCCCGCTGCTGGGCCACGCTGACTATCGCGGCCCGCTGAAGGGTCTCTATCACTGCGGCAGCGGCGCCCACCCCGGCGGCGGCGTCACCGGCGCCCCGGGCCACAATGCGGCCGCGGCGATCCTCAACGACCACCGCAGCTTGTTCGCAAGCCGCGGATAAGTCCGGGGATAAGTCTGTGGATAAGCTGTGGAAAACTTGTTGACGACGGGTACGCTGCGGAGCGTCTCTCAGCCGCGCAGACAGCGCTTGGCTTCGGCGATTTGAGCCAAGCTGTAGCCGTTCTTGAGCGCCCAGGCGATCGACTTGGCCCGGCCGTGTTCGCTGACGTAGTAGCGCACCGTGACGCAATCGACGCCTGCCGGAATGGCGGTCTGCCCGGCTGGGAAAGCGACCGGCGTCACGCCGCCCTGCCCCTCGGCGAAAGCCGCGGGCGTGCCGACGGTCGCGAGCAAGGCTGAAACGACCACCATCGTAGACAGTTTTCGGCGCCGGGTGGCGGTCGCGCACAGAACTTCGTTGGCCTTGCTCATCAAACCTCATGTCGTTGTCGGGGATCGTCGCTGGCGGCGCCGTCATTGGAGCTGCGGCCAAGCGCGCGAACCCATTGGCCAAAGAACAAGGCGACAATAGGACTCTCACAACCAAAACCTGAAACGCAGCCGGGATGGAACTGGTTCCGTGCAGTTGCGTGTGAGTGCTGTTCGAGAGGCGAGGATCGCGGCCTGCCAGAAATGTGCGTAGCAGAACTTCCGAGTCGTTTCTGTTCTGCGCGCAGGGGCTTGGCGTGCGTTCGTCAGGCTGTGCACGAATCTGTCGACAAGTTGCGCGAAGGCTGTGGAGAACTGTGAATCTTGCGGATTCAACCCTGTGCATAAGTCATGGACAAGCTGTGCGTTTCCGGCGCAGAAGCGGTGGACGATCTGTTGAGAGATCACTTCAGCCGCGCTCCTTCGCTGCCAACCTTCGGACCTGCCATGCCTGATCCCGCCCCCACCGTCCGCGCCAGCTTCGTGCTCGGCGACGAGGCCACCGCCCGCCGCGTCACCGATCTGCTCGGCGAGTGCTTCGACGAGGCCGAGATGGCGATCGCGGCGTTCGAGCGGCCGGACCGGAGCTGGGAGGTGGCGCTGCATTTCGGCGAGCAGCCGAACCTCGACCACATCCGCGAGCTGGTGGCGCAGGCCGCCGGCCCGGAGGCCGCGCAGGCGATCAGCCTCGAAACCGTCGCCGCCAAGGACTGGGTGGCGGCGAGCCTGGAAGGGCTGGTGCCGGTTCCGGCCGGCCGCTTCGTCGTCCATGGCAGCCATGACCGCGACCGTGTCCCGGCCAACAAGCTCGGCATCGAGATCGAGGCCGCGCTCGCCTTCGGCACCGGCCATCACGGCACCACCCGCGGCTGCCTGACCCTGCTCGATCTGGTGCTGCGCGCCGGCCCGCCGCAGCGCGTGCTCGACCTCGGCACCGGCACCGGCGTGCTGGCGATCGCCGCCGCCAAGGCGCTGCGTCACACCGTGCTGGCCACCGACATCGACAGGCAGTCGGTCGCGGTCGCGCGCGAGAACGCGCGGCTCAATGGCGTCGGCAATCTGGTGCAGGCCGAATGGGCGACCGGTTTCGCCTCGCCGGTCTTCGCCGCGCACGCGCCGTTCGATCTGGTGCTGGCCAACATCCTCGCCAATCCGCTGCGCAGCCTAGCCCAGCCGATGAGCGAGCACTTGGCGCCTGGCGCGCTGGTGATCCTGTCCGGGCTGCTGCAGCCGCAGGCGCAGAGCGTGATCGCGGCCTATCGGGCGCGCGGCTGCGTGCTGCTGAGGCAGCTCGTGATCGAAGGCTGGAGCAGCCTGCTGCTGGTGAAGACGTTCTGACGGGGAGCGCTGCCGAGCGATGGCTCAGTGCGCGGGCTTGTCGGGGAAGCGGCTGTGGGCGTCGGCGTTCGGGTCGGTGCGCCTGACCGCCGACTGGACGAAGCGGTCCAGGATGCGGACGATGACACCACGCGGCTGCTTCTGCTCGGGCTCGACGTTCGGAGGCGTACCACCCGGGCGGACCGGCGGGGAAATCTTCTCAAACGTGAAAGCAGGCATGGTGTATCACCTCGTCGTTGAGTTGAGACACTCCCGGGATCGTCCCGGACGCGTTGTCGGAGCGTGTTGCAGCGGGCACTGCGCGCTCTCGCCCGTCTCTTGCGGGCTCGATAAATCAAGCATAACTCGTGCCATAAGCTGAGCTTTATGCATAGCGCGTGAGCATCGCGCAACAGGTCCAGGGAGCAGGCCGCCATGTTCGAGTCGCATTTCCAGAGCTTCGAGGAGCCCGAGAGCGGCGTCGCACTCACCGCGCGGCTGTCGGCGTTTCGCGAAGAGCTGCTGCGGCGCAAGCTCACCGGATTTGCGATTCCTCGCGCCGATCAGCAACAAAACGAATATGTGCCGCCGTCCGAAGAGCGCCTGGCGTGGCTCACCGGCTTCACCGGATCGGCGGGTCTGGCCTACGTGCTGATCGATCAGGCCGCTTTGTTCGTCGACGGCCGCTACACGCTGCAGGCCGCCAAGCAGGTCGACGGAAATGCGTGGCGCATCGAGTCGCTGGTCGAACCGCCGCCGGAACGCTGGCTGGAGACGCATCTGAAAGCCGGTGATCGCCTCGGATTTGATCCGTGGCTGCACACTTCTTCGGCAGTCGAACGGATGCAGGCCGCCTGCGCCAAGGCCGGCGCCGAGCTGGTCGCAGTCGACGGCAATCCGGTCGACGCGGTGTGGAGCGAACGCCCCGCCCCGCCGCTCGGACCGGTCAGCGTCCACGGCGTGGAATTTTCCGGCGAGAGCGAAGCCAGCAAGCTCGGCCGCATCAACGAGGAGCTGGCGCGGCTGAAGGCCGATGCGCTGGTGCTGTCGGATTCCCACGCGGTCGCCTGGACCTTCAACATCCGCGGCGCCGACGTCTCGCACACGCCGCTGCCGCTGTCCTACGCGCTGCTGCCGAAGGATGGCCGCCCCACCATCTTCATCGACGGCCGCAAGCTGTCGAACAGCGTGCGCGACCATCTCGAACAGACCGCGGAGGTCGCCGAGCCGGCCGAGCTGGCGCCGATGTTGCGCGAGCTCGCCAACACCGGCGCGACGATCGCGCTCGACAGCGCCACCGCGGCCGATGCGCTGACCCGGCTGATCCGGGATGCCGGCGGCAAGCCGCTGCGCGGCGCCGATCCGGTCGCGCTGCTCAAGGCGGTGAAGAACCAAGCCGAGATCGACGGCACCCGCGCCGCGCATCGCCGCGACGCGGTGGCGCTGGCGCGCTTCCTCGCCTTCATCGATGCCGAGGCACCGAAGGGCACGCTCACCGAGATCGACGCGGTGGAGGCGCTGGAGACGTTCCGCCGCGACACCGGCGCGCTCAAGGACGTGTCGTTCCCGACCATCTCCGGCACCGGGCCGAACGGCGCGATCGTGCATTATCGCGTCACCCGCAAAAGCAACCGCCGCATCCAACCCGGCGACCTGCTGCTGATCGATAGCGGCGCGCAGTATCAGGACGGCACCACCGACGTCACCCGCACCATTGCGGTCGGGACGCCTTCGGCGGAGATGCGCGACCGCTTCACCCGCGTGCTGCGCGGCCATCTGGCGATCGCCCGCGCGGTGTTTCCCGACGGCACCACCGGCGCGCAGCTCGACACGCTGGCGCGGCAGTTCCTGTGGCAGGCCGGAATCGATTTCGAACACGGCACCGGCCACGGCGTCGGCAGCTATTTGTCGGTGCACGAGGGCCCGGCGCGGATCTCCAAGCTCGGCACCACGCCGCTGAAGCGCGGCATGATCCTGTCCAACGAGCCCGGCTACTACAAGACGGACGGTTACGGCATCCGCATCGAGAATCTCGAACTGGTGGTCGAGAAACAGATCGCCGGCGCCGAGAAGCCGATGAACGGCTTCGAGGCCCTGACGCTGGCGCCGATCGACCGCCGTCTGATCGAGGTCGCGATGCTCAGCGCCGAGGAACTGGCGTGGCTCGACGCCTACCACGCCCGCGTCCGCGAAACCGTCCGCCCCCACCTCGACGGCCCAACCCGGCTTTGGCTCGACGGGGCGACCGCGCCGCTGCAATCCTAAGCTTAGGAGCAGTGAGCACAGCCTCTCCCCGAGTCACCCTGAGCGTCTGAAGCGGTGAGCGTGGGCCTCTCCCCGAGTCATTCCGGGGCGCGAGCGCCAGCTCGCGAACCCGGAATCTGAAGCGCGTACGGCCTGGAGCTGCGTCGCGCACGCTAACCTCGAGATTCCGGGTTCGCCGCTGCGCGGCGCCCCGGAATGACAATCGAGAGTTTCTGCGCGCTGTCCGGAATGGCGCGTGGCTGAGGTTTGGGCGCCCCCGCCCGCCCTCCGCATAGCCTTATGCCGAAAAACCGCCTGTTAGCATTGCCCCGGCAGGCTACAGTCGTTTCACCAGCTCACATCCTTCGCCACGGCAGGCCCGTCGGGAACCGATCTCGCATGCACGGAATCGTCGGCAGATACGCAACGATCGACGCCAGCCGGCGCGACCTGCCGCCGTCGAAGCTGCTGCTCCTGCTGCTTGTGCTGATGAACGGTGCGGCGCCGATCGCGCTGTACATCTTCGTGCCGGCGCTGCCGGTGCTGGCGAGCGATTTTTCCAGCGACATCTCGGTCGCGCAGATGACCGTGTCGCTCTACATGGTCGGGCTGGCCTGCTCGCAGTTGATCATGGGGCCGTTGTCGGACCGGTTCGGTCGCCGCCCGGTGTTGCTCGGCGGGCTGGCGCTGATGGTCGCGGCCAGCATCGGCTGCATCTTCGCACAGACGCTGCCGCAACTGATCGCTTTGCGCTTCCTGCAGGCGCTCGGCGGCGCCTCGGGCATGGTGATCAGCCGCGCCATCATCCGCGACCTCTACAGCCGCGACCGCGTCGGCGGCATGCTCAGCCTCGTGATCGCCGTGATGATGATCGCGCAGATGCTGAGCCCGCTCGCCGGCGGCGTGATCGAAACCGCGTTCGGCTGGCGCGCAATCTTCTACGCCGTCACCGCAGGGGCGATCATCGTCGCCGCCGCGATCACGCTGGCGCTGCCGGAAACGAGCCGCCGCAGCGGCGCGCCGGCCGCGCAGCGCGGCGGCTTCCGCAACGACCTGCGCAGCCTGTTCGGCAGCCACGCCTTCATCGGCTACGTGCTGTGCCAGGTGCTGGCGTCGGCGATCATCTTCATCTTCGCCGGCGGCGGCCCCTACGTCGTGGTGACGCAGATGGGCCGCAGCAGCGCCGAGTACGGCGCATGGTTCGCCAGCTCCGGCTTCGCGTATCTGATGGGCAATCTGTTCTGCGTGAAGTTCTCGCCGCGGCATTCGCTCGACCGGCTGATCTGGTTCGGCCTCAGCTTGCAGATCGCCGGCGCGGCGCTCAATCTGGTATGGGGCGTGCTCGGCTGGAATCAGGTGCCGAGCTGGCTGTTCGGCACCCACATGATCATCATGTTCGGCAACGCCGCGGTGATGGCCAACGCCGCCGCCGGCGCGATCAGCATCCGCCCGCAGGCCGCCGGTACCGCATCTGGTCTGATGGGCTTCACCCAATTCGGATTCGGCTCGCTGTGCTCGCAGGCCGGCGCCTGGCTCGGCGGCCATTTCGCGACGCCGCTGCCGCTCAACATCGCGATCTTCGGAACCGCGCTCGCCTGCGCCTCGGCGATGATCTTCCTGGTGCCGCGCCGCAACCTGATCGCGACCGAGGAACTGATCGAGAAGGCGGAAGAAGAGACGTTGGTGTAGGCGATCGTCTTCCGTTCGTTGTCTTCCGCGCGCAGGCGGAGGGCCCAGTCTTCAAGAGACTCACGCGGTCAAATCAAAGCGTACCAACGAGTCATTCCGGGGCGCTCACGAAGTGAGCGAACCCGGAATCTCGATCGACAGAACACCTCTGGATTCCGGGTTCGCGCGTTCCGCGCGCCCCGGAATGACGGGGTTAGTTTCCGATCAGCGCCAGCCACTCGTCTTCGGTCAGCACGGTGACGCCGAGGTCTTTCGCCTTGGTCAGTTTCGATCCGGCGTCTTCGCCGGCGACCACGTAGTCGGTCTTCTTCGACACCGAGCCGGCGACCTTGGCGCCCAGCCGCTCCGCCGCTGCCTTGGCCTCATCGCGGGTGAATTTCGACAGCGAGCCGGTGAACACCACTGTCTTGCCGGCGCCCGCAGTGTCGCGCCGCGCCTGCTCGGCCGGCAGCACCTCGGTCAGCTCGTCCAGCAGCGCATTCAGCGCCTTGATGTTGCGCTCTTCGGCGAAGAACTCGACCACCGCTTCGGCCACGACGTCGCCGATGCCGGCGATGTTGTCGAGGTCCTGATACGCCTCGGAAGCGTTGCCCTCCTCGGTCTGCGCGTCGGCAGCGGCGCGCATCGCCGTCAAGAACGCATCGCGCGTGCCGTAGTGCCGCGCCAGCAGCTTGGCGTTGCCCTCGCCGACATGGCGGATGCCGAGCGCGAAGATCAGCCGGTGCAGCTCGATGGTGCGCCGCGCGTCGATCGCCGCGAACAGATTGCGCACCGAGGTCTCGCCATAGCCTTCGAGCTGTTCGAGCTTCAGTTCGGCATTGCGCGCCTTCAGCGTGAAGATGTCGGCCGGCTCCTGCACCCAGCCGCGCTCGTGGAACAGCTCGATCTGCTTTTCGCCGAGGCCGTCGATATCGAACGCGAGCCGCGACACGAAGTGCTTCAGCCGCTCCACCGCCTGCGCCGGGCAGATCAGCGCACCAGTGCAGCGCCACACCGCCTCGCCCTCTTCGCGCACCGCGTGGCTGCCGCAGACGGGACATTTATGTGGGAAGTGATACGGCTCGGCACCGGCGGGCCGCTTGTCGAGCACGACGCTGACGATCTGCGGAATCACGTCGCCAGCGCGCTGCACCACCACGGTGTCGCCTTCGCGGATGTCGACGCCGTCACGCAAGGGAGAGCCGTCGTTACCGATGCCCTTGATGTAGTCCTCGTTGTGCAGCGTCGCGTTCTGCACCACCACGCCGCCGACCGTCACCGGCTGCAGCCGCGCCACCGGCGTCATCGCGCCGGTGCGGCCGACCTGGATATCGATCTTCTCCAGCACAGTCGTCGCCTGCTCGGCGGCAAATTTGTGCGCGATCGCCCAGCGCGGACTGCGCGACACGAAGCCGAGCCGCTCCTGATAGTCGAGCCGGTCGACCTTGTAGACCACGCCGTCGATGTCATACGGCAGCGACGCGCGTTTCTCGCCGATCCGGCGATAGAACGCGAGCGCGTCTTCGACGCTGTGACACAGCGTGATCTCGGGATTGACGACGAAGCCGGCGTGGTCGAGCCATTGCAGCATCTTGTGCTGGGTCGGCTCCTCCATCGGATAGTCGCTCATCTCACCCCACGCATAGGCGAAGAACTTCAGCGGCCGCGACGCGGTGACGGCGACATCCTTCTGCCGCAGCGAGCCGGCGGCCGAATTGCGCGGATTGGCGAACACGGTCTCGCCCGCCTCCTCCTGACGCTTGTTCAGCGCGAGGAAGTCGTGCTTCAGCATGTAGACTTCACCGCGCAATTCGCAGGCCGCGGGGATGGTGTTGCCCTTCAGCGTGTTCGGCACGTCCTTGATGGTGCGGACGTTGGCGGTGACGTCCTCGCCGGTGAAACCATCACCGCGGGTGGCCGCGCGCACCAGTTCGCCATTCTCATAGCGTAGCGACAATGACAGGCCGTCGATCTTCGGCTCGGCGACGATCGCCGGCACATCGTCGAGCCGCAGGAAACGCTGCACCCGCTCGACGAACTCGGCGACCTCTTCGTCGGTGAAGGCGTTGCCGAGCGACAGCATCGGCACCGCGTGCTGCACCTTGGCAAAGCCCCGCGCCGGCGCGGCGCCGACGGTCTGGGTCGGCGACGACGCGCTGACCAGTTCGGGAAATTTCTGCTCGATCGCCTCCAGCCGCCGCCGCAACGCGTCGTAGTCGGCATCCGAAATCTTGGGCGCGTCGTCCTGATAGTACGCCTTGTCGTGGCCCTCGATCACGAGGCGAAGCCGCATCAGCTCCACCTTGGCCTTGGCTTTGGTGAGAGTGGCGATGTCGGGGGCGGGATTTTTCTTCACAGTCATTTTTCGCACTTGAGATTCCGGGTTCGCGAGCTCACGCTCGCGCCCCGGAATGACCTTGGGGCTAACTTACTGAGTTCACCGCGAGTCATTCCGGGGCGCTTGCGACAGCAAGCGAACCCGGAATCTCGCCGCGCGCGAGGCGCCGGTGCCCTATTATGTCTATCTGCTCGCCAGCCGGAAAGACGGAGCGCTGTATGTCGGCGTCACCAACGACCTCGTCCGCCGGGTCTACGAGCATCGCACCAAAGCCGTGCCGGGTTTCACGTCGAAATACAACATCGCCAAGCTGGTCTGGTTCGAAATCCACGACGACCCGATCTCCGCGATCACCCGGGAGAAGGAGATCAAGAAGTGGCGGCGGGCGTGGAAGTTGGCGCTGATCGAGCGGGACAATCCCGGCTGGGACGATCTGTTCGAGACCATCGCGCGATAGGCTAAGGCCGGGTGCCCTGAACCTCGGGATTCCGGGTTCGCTCGCTGCGCGAGCGCCCCGGAATGACGGTATTCTTGGCAACACACCTCTCAACGAGTCATTCCAGGGCGCGCGTAGCGCGAACCCGGAATCTCGATGCCCGCCGCAGCTGTCAGAGCCCCGCAGGTGTGGCCTACCCCGCCGCCTTGATCAGCCGGTCGGCCGCGGCCCTCGCCTCTGCGGTGATCTCGGCGCCGGCCAGCATGCGGGCGATTTCTTCGCGGCGGTGGTCTTGTTCCAGCGCAGCGACGCGGGTGGCGACGCGTTTGCCCTTGTCGAGGGCGGCCTTGGAGATCAGCAAATGCTGGTCGGCACGGGCGGCGACCTGCGGGGCGTGGGTGACGGCCATCACCTGGACCTTGGAGGCGAGCCGCCCCAACCGCGCGCCGATCGCATCGGCGACCGCGCCGCCGACGCCGGTATCGATCTCGTCGAACACCAGGGTCGGTGCCGAGCCCTTGTCGGACAGCACCACCTTCAGCGCCAGCAGGAAGCGCGACAGCTCGCCGCCGGACGCTACCTTCATCAGCGGGCCCGGCCGCGTACCCGGATTGGTCTGCACCCAGAACTCGACGCGGTCGATGCCCTGCGGCCCCGGGGCCGCCGCGTCGGCCTCGACCTGGGTCATGAACTTGGCGCGTTCGAGCTTGAGCGGCGCGAGCTCAGCGCCGACCGCCTTGTTGAGCTTTTCGGCCGCCTTGGCGCGCGCTGCCGACAGCTTGGCCGCCGCCGCATCATAGCGGGCGTCGGCCTCGGCCGCCGCCTTCTCCAGCACGACGAGCTGATCGGCGCCGGCATCGATCAGCGCGACGTCGGCGACGTATTGCGCCGCCAGCGCGGCGAGCGAATCCACCGGGGTCGAATACTTGCGGGCAGCGGCGCGCAGCGCGAACAGCCGCTCCTCGATCCGCTCCAGCTCCAAGGGATCGAAATCGGCCGCCGCCAGCGCGGCGTTGAGATACTGGTCGGCCTCTTCCAGCGCGTTGATGGCGGCGTCGATCGCCCGCACCGCGGGCTCGATCAGGTGCGGCGCCGTGCCGGCGCGGCGCTCCAGCCGGCGCACCGCGGATGCCAGCGCGGCGACCGGCGAATGATGGCCGCCGACGACCTCCTGCGCCTCGCGCAAATCGGCAGCGATCTTCTCGCCCTGCATCATGGTGGTGCGGCGCTCGGCCAGCGTGGTCTCCTCGCCGTCCTGCGGCGCGAGCTGCTTCAGCTCGTCGGCGGCGTGGCGCAGATAGTCGGCCTCGCGCGCGGCGCGCTCCATCCCGGCGCGGTGGGCGTCGAGCGCGGCCCGCGCGGTGCGTCGGCCCTCCCATAGTGTCTCCAGCGCGGCGACGTCCTTGTCGAGGCCGGCGAAGGCGTCGAGCAGCCGGCGGTGGGTGGCGGCGTCGACCAACGCCCGCTCGTCGTGCTGACCGTGGATTTCGACCAGCGTGGCGCCGACCGCTTTGAGGGTCTGCACACTGACCGACTGGTCGTTGATGAAGGCACGGGTACGGCCGTCGGCGAGCTGAACGCGGCGCAGGATCAGTTCGCCGGATTCGTCGACCTCGCGATCATCCAGCCCGTTGGCCTTGAGAATCGCGAATGCCGGATGGGTCCTGGCGACATCGAAACTCGCGGTGACCTGGCCATGCTCGGCGCCGTGCCGGACCAGCGCGGCATCGCCGCGGCCGCCGAGCGCCAGCGCGAACGCATCGAGCAGAATCGATTTGCCGGCGCCGGTTTCGCCGGTCAGCACCGCAAGGCCACGGGAAAATTCGATGTCGAGCCGCTCGATCAACACGATATCGCGGATCGAAAGGCGCGCCAGCATGAGAGACAGGTCCTATCCGAGGCCGAGTTTCTTGAACGACCTAGAGATCCAGGAGCCCTTGTTCTCGGTCGGTTCGAGTCCACCCGACTTTACAAGAGTGTAGGCGTCTTTGTACCACTTGCTGTCAGGAAAGTTGTGGCCAAGCACGGCGGCGGCGGTCTGCGCCTCGCCGACGATGCCGATCGCCATATAGGCCTCGGTCAGCCGCGCCAGCGCCTCTTCGACGTGGCGGGTGGTCTGATAGCGCGTCACCACGGTCTTGAATCGGTTGATCGCCGCGGCGTAGTCGCGCTTGCTCATGTAGTAGCGGCCGACGTCCATCTCCTTGCCCGCGAGCTGGTCGCGGGCGCCTTCCAGCTTCTGCTTGGCGCTGTTGGCGTATTCGGAGGTCGGATATTTGCGGATCACCTCTTCGAGCGAAGCGATCGCCTTCTCGGTGCGCCCCTGGTCGCGCGAGATGTCCGGGATCTGATCGTAGTGCGAGGCGGCGATCAGGTATTGCGCATAGGCGGCATCCGGGCTGCCGGGATGCAGCGTGACGTAGCGGGTGGCGGCGCCGATGCAGCTATCGTAGTCGCCGGCCTGATAATAGGCGTAGGCCGACATCAGCAGCGATTTGCGCGCCCAATCCGAATACGGGTGCTGGCGGTCGACTTCCTCGAACTTCTTGGCGGCGCCCTTGGTGTCCTTGTCCTGATTCATCAGGTACAAGCCCTCGTTGTAGAGCTTGTCCGCCGGCTCATCGACCATCTTGTCGTCTTTGGCCAGGAACTTGTCCCACAACGCCCCGGTGCCGCAGCCGCCGAGCGGGAGCGACAGCGCCAGCACGCCGACGATCATCGGCAGCCCCCGCCGCAGGCGATCTCCCCTGCGAAAATTTTCTCCGTTCCGCAGTCCGAGCGCGATCCGCTGTGCCGACATCAATTCCAACCCGACCAATGGAGAACGGTGTGCCCCGACGTTCGACCGAGGCCGCTGTGGCCTTCAGCCATCGACCTTCGCCGGACGTGGGGAGGCGACCGCCGGCTGTTTAGCCGAAAAAGGCGACTTCACCAACCGGGTACGCAGCCAATTCGCCGGGAATAAGGCGGCCGGTCCAATCGGTTAACACGGTCCGGGATACGGAAAATCAGCCGCCGCAGTGTTGCGGTCAGGACACGTCCGGACCGTAGGCCGGGGCCACCATGCCGCCGACCAGACCGGTGACGGCTTCGGCATGGCCACGCACCGCGCGGCGGGCCGGTTCGGCTTCGATCACCCGCCAGGCGCTGCGATCCGCCAGCAGAGTGGTCAGCACGGTGTGGTTGAGCTTGTGGCCGCCGCGCACCGAGCGATATGCGCCGAGGATCGGCAGGCCGGCGAGCGCGAGATCGCCGATCGCATCGAGCGCCTTGTGGCGGGCGCACTCGTCGGAATAGCGCAGGCCTTCCGGGTTGAGCAGCCGGTCGTCGTCGAACACCACCGAGTTCTCGAACGAGGCGCCGAGCGCGTAGCCCATCTTCCACAGCCGGGCGACGTCGTTCATCCGGCCGAAGGTGCGAGCGCGGGCGACTTCGCGGCGGAACATCTCCGGCTCGACGCCGAGGGCGTATTTCTGTTTGCCGATCTGGGGATTGGAAAAGTCGATCTCGACTTCGACGCGGAAGCCGCCGGCATGGGGCCGAAACTCGCCGAAGGATTCGCCGATCGCGGCGGAAACCGGCTTCAGAACCTGGAGATAACGGCGGGGAGCGGCCTGCTCGCGGATACCGGCCTGGTCGATCGCGGCGACGAACGGCGCGGCGCTGCCGTCCATGATCGGAACCTCGGGACCGTCGACCTCGATGGTGGCGTTGTCGATACCCATGCCGCGCAGAGCGGAGAGAACGTGTTCGGCGGTGGAGACCAGCGGACCGTCACAGTCACCGAGGACGGTGGCAAGCTCGGTGGCGACCACCGATTTCGAGGTCGCCTTGATCTCGCGGTCGGCGCCGTCGAGGCCGGTCCGGACAAAAAGAAAACCCGCATCGACATCTGCGGGTCCCAATGTCAGAGTCACCGGACGGCCCGAATGAACACCTACGCCCGTCACCGTGGCTTGCGAACGCAGCGTGGTTTGCCGGCTGAACTTCATAAGTAAAGTGTCCCACTGACGCAGTGCGGAAATCGTTCCGGTCCTGTCGGCCGGGCGACTCGCTCCGAGCGTCCCCAAGTCCGTATTGACCATAGCACTGCCCCAAATCGCGCCAACTCACGCTTTTTTACGGATTGTTACCCCAACTCCGCCGCATTACCGCCGCCCCGCGATCGAATTCGACATCAATCGTGATCGCGACAATTGCCTCTCAATTTCGCCTAAAGTCGTAATCTGACGATATTTCAGTCATTTAAGCCGCCAGCCCTGGACCGAAGCCTCGCCACAAAAAAGGGCCCCGGCGCATCGCCGAGGCCCTGGGTCTGGTCAGATTTCAGACATTGTTTCAGGTCGCCTGCCGCCGCAGGAAGGCGGGGATATCGAGATGGTCGTCGCCCTGTGGCGCGGGGGCAACAGGTGCTGGGCGGCCATGCACGTCGAGCCCCTGGGGCGCCGGGCGCTTAGCGTATTCGGATACCGGGTCTTTCCCCATCTGCTCGGCGACGCTGCGCTGCGGCCGGCGATCCGGCAGCGGCGGCATCTGCGGACCGCCGTTGCGGGCGACCTGCGGCGCTTCGACCGGTTCGTCGTCGCGGCGGCCGAGGCCGTTGGCGAGTCGCTGCAGCAGCGACAGCCGATTCTTCTGCGGATGATCGTCCTCGGCATCGCCGCGGGCCTGGCGGATTTCGTTCTGAGCCGGCACCGGCAGTTCGTCGAACCGCGGCATCCGCGGCGGACGCATCGCGGCGCGGTCGGCCTGCTGCGGGATAAAGGCTTCCGGAGCGACCGGCTCCTCGGCGACGGCGCGCGACTGTTCCGGATCCGGGAACAGCGACGGCTTCTGCGGGATCGGGCGGACGGTGACGTCGCCGTAAGACGCCGGCTGGACCGGGGTCTCGGCCTGCGGCATCGGCTCATTGCCGACCGCAGCGGCGATCGCGGCCAGCGCGGCGCGCTCGACATTGCTGGCCTGACGCTGGGCGGCCGGCTCGGCCGCCATGGCGGCGACCGGCGCGGCGGCCTGGGCGGCGCGCTGCGCGGCGGCTTCGGCGATCCGCTGATTGTCGGCGCGCAGCTTGGCTGTCAGCTCAGCCAGGCGGCCGTCGTTTCCCACCGCACTCGCCGCAGCGGCCGGGGTGCCGGCGTTGCGCGACAACTGCGCCTGCTCGATGCCGGTGGCGACCACCGACACGCGGATGATGCCGTCCAGGCTCTCGTCGAAGGTGGCGCCGACAATGATGTTGGCGTCCTGATCGACCTCCTCGCGGATGCGGGTGGCGGCTTCGTCGACCTCGAACAGCGTCAGATCCTTGCCGCCGGTGATCGAGATCAACAGGCCACGGGCACCCTTCATCGACGAATCGTCGATCAGCGGATTGGCGATCGCGGCTTCGGCGGCGGTCAGCGCGCGCTTTTCGCCGGAGGCTTCGCCGGTGCCCATCATCGCCTTGCCCATCTCGCGCATCACGGCGCGGACGTCGGCGAAGTCGAGGTTGATCAGCCCTTCCTTGACCATCAGGTCGGTGATGCAGGCGACGCCCGAATACAGCACCTGGTCGGCCATCGCGAACGCGTCGGCGAAGGTGGTCTTCTCGTTGGCCACCCGGAACAGATTCTGGTTCGGGATGATCAGCAGGGTGTCGACGACCTTGTGCAGCTCGGTGATGCCGGTCTCGGCGGTGCGCATCCGGCGCGCGCCTTCGAAGTGGAACGGCTTGGTGACGACGCCGACGGTGAGGATGCCCATCTCGCGCGCGGCCTTGGCGATCACCGGCGCGGCGCCGGTGCCGGTGCCGCCGCCCATGCCGGCGGTGACGAACACCATGTTGGCGCCCGACAGGTGGTCGCGGATCTCGTCGATCACTTCCTGCGCGGCGGCCGAGCCGACGTCGGGCTGCGAGCCGGCGCCGAGCCCCTGGGTGACCTCGGTGCCCATCTGGATCAGCCGCTGGGCCTTCGACATCGTCAACGCCTGCGCGTCGGTGTTGGCGACCACGAAGTCCACGCCGTCGAGCCCGGCGGTGATCATGTTGTTGACCGCGTTGCCGCCGGCGCCACCGACGCCGAACACGGTGATCCGGGGCCGCAGCTCGCGAATATCCGGGACATTGAGATTGATGGTCATGGTTGCCTCTCGATTACGCGCGCGTTGGTTCGTGAAGTCCCCGGCAGAGGGCCTGGGCAATCTGTGAAAGCGGAAGGGGGCGGAAAAGAGTCATCAGAAGCCCTCGCGCAGCCAGCGGCCGACCTTGCCGAAGTAACCGGGATGGGCGTCGGCACGCACGTGGCGGGTATGACGAGGCTCGATGTGTTCGAGATGAGCGAATTGCGGATACACCAGAAGCCCGGCCGGCACGGCGAACGAGCCGCTCTTGGCTTCGTTGGGCAGCCGGCCGACTCCGAGCGGACGACCGACCCGCACCGAGCGGCCGAGAATCCGGGTGGCGAGTTCGGGCACGCCGGTGAGCTGCGACGCGCCGCCGCTCAGCACCACCCGCGCCCGGGGTTCTGCAGCGAACGGCGAATCCGCCAGCCGGTCCCTGACCATTTCAAAAATCTCCTCGGCCCGATGCCGGATGATGTTCGCGATCGTGGCGCGGG